>NZ_JBSHBW010000005.1:0-192895 GCF_053612185.1 Streptomyces sp. NPDC054757 | reverse complement strand
CGGCGAGCACCTCGATGAGTTGCCTGGCGTGCTGGCATGCTGTCGCCTCAGCGCCTCAGCGCCTCAGCGCCTCAGCGCCTCAGCGCCTCAGCGCCTGTGCGGCTTTGGGGTTGACGTCCCTCGGGTAGACACCAAAGCAGCCCTTGACAATCCTCCTTGGGTGCGATATGGAACCCTGCTTGGGAAGGAGTCGGCGGTCAGCGAGGAGATCGTTCCATCTGTTCCGGTACCTCTGAAGCTCTGCGTCCGGAAGTTCAAGCACGCTCATCGTACGAAGTGGCAGCCGTCCGGAAATGCCGACGATGAAAACGGGGTCTTCGTGTGGGACGCGTGTCGTCTCGGCGATGTTCATCTGAAACTCCTGACCGTGCCGTCACCCTGGGCCCAGGTGATGGTGCGTCGTCGTAGCGCTGGCAACGCTTGCTGGTGACAACGTACGGATGAACCGCAGACACGTGCGGAAATTTTTAGCTGGATCATGCGGTAGATGCGCTAGTTGATGTACAGGAGTTGTACGGGTAGTGCGTACCTCCTCTACGCTGCCTCAGCTCAAGATGTCCTTGGCACGCGGGTAGTTGTCGAAGACCTGAGGGAGTGGGCTCATCCCGAGCTTGGTCAGGTGCGCCAGGGCGGCGGCGACTTCGGCGACTTCACCGAGGGTGCTGTCGCGCTGAACGACCCAGACGAACTCGTTTTCAGATGTCGGCAGCGTCCGAGGCAGGGTGGAGAGGCCGATCCTCTCGAACTCTTCGTTGATCTCCGCGCACAACTCTGAGCTGAGCCGGGCGCGTTCCGGCGCAGCGTGCTTCTTGATGAAGTGCATGGACAGGCGCTTGATGCCGTGATCGACCTCGACTGCGTGCTTAATAATTGTGAAGTCCATAACTCAATAGTCTACTGAATTAACAGGGGAGTTGCGAAGGGTAAGCTCGGATTCGACGGGCTGGAGAGGCCGACCCGGGACGATTGCTCATGGCTGGCGGCGGCACGGGCGTGGGAGCGGAACGGTCGGCGCTCTCGACGCGCCCCAGGACGGAGCTCAGTAGGACCGCGTTGATTCCTCGCCCTCTGGCTGAACCTCCGCAGCTGGCCTTTTCTCCGACGAGCGGAACGAGTACCCCGAGCGGCGGGGTGCTCACGGCCTGGTTCGGCGGATCGCCGTGACCGCGATTGAACTCGTCGACGTGGAGGGCCAGAAACTGTGGTGGTCGCGGGGTGCTGGGCCGGCAGCGGACACGTCCGGGCGGCGCCACCGGCCCTCCGCAGGGTGCCCCTGTCTGTTTGGGCAAGGTGCTGAGCCGGGATGGCGGCATGAAGACCTGGTTCGGCACTTACTGATCGTTTCAGAATGAGATCGGCGTGGTGCCCGAGGCGCCGCCCATACCGGCCCGCAGGGGCCGGATCCGAGGGCTGCCGCGACGTTCACGGGTTCCAGGTTGGTGAACAGTTGCCCCGCACCCGGCCACGCACATTCGGCTGTTCTACTCGGGCGGGTCCCAACGCCTCCTCGAGGTCATGCAGGGCGATGGATATTTCCAATCCATAGCCATGGCGGTGAGAGCTTCAATCACGGCGGGAGACCAGTTCCCATCCTTGATCAAAGTTTCGTCGAGAACTTCCCCACCACCGTAGGCGTGACCCGAAGAGGCTTTCGTGCCGAGGTTGGTGGTGTCGATGACCTCGTCTACCGGTACCGCCAATTGCCCGCTTCGCGCCCCCGCCGAATGCGTCGCGATGTGGATCTCAACGATTGGGGGTGACAGTGTGGCGGGCCCGACGACGGCCTTGAGTGCCCAGGGCATAAGGACATCAGATATGGCAGGGACCATCTCCTGGAAGGCTCGTTGCACTGCGTGCCAGTTCAATTTGCCGTGGCCCATCGGCCAGTGACGAATATCGGAGATCACCTCCAGAGATCCAGCCTCGGTGATACGCACGACCACCCGACAGGGGGCCGCCGCTCATCAAGCAGTGCAATCCCCCTGGGGCTTGAGGAGAGCCAGAGTTCGATCTCCCGACTACTTGCCCTTTCGAGATGCCAGGAGTTCGCTTTTAAGCCATTGCCACCCGCCCAGACCCCCATCCGTTCGGTCAGGTGGTGCAACTCCGTTTCGGAGAGCGCGCTGATCAACGTGTCGTGCATCCCAGTTGCCAGACGGAGTCGGCGACGTCCCAGCGGAAGCGCGACACTCGTGATGGCGCGCAGGTGCACGGCAGGCTGGGCGTAGGCCCGCTGGTCCTGCCTGAACGGCCGATGTGCATGGGGTGATCGGGTTGCGTATCTTCCCATGAACCCCTGGCTGTGATCGGCACCGGCCGCGGCGAGCAGGCTGGCCATCATCTGCCGATTCGCTCGGACGTTGCGCCCGTCGAGGCGAATCTGGATGCTCCCGTCCGTCACGATCGGTGCCGGGACCAGGCCCCGATCGATACGGACGACGAGGACCACCTTGTCGCTGTCCTCCAGCGGGACCTCGATCACCTCCGGCGTCCAAGCGGGTCGTAGGTGGTGGCTATCTGGTTGACGAGTTTTTCCTTCTCCTTACGGCTGACGCCGACAATGCCGGTCGGGACACCGTGAGTGCCGGAGTCCTCGGCAACGCCGATGAGGACCATGCCGCCGTAGCTGTTGGCTAGCGCGGCGACAGCATCGACGGGCTTCTCGCCACCGCGCTTGTACTCCACCGTCAAGTTCTCGGGTATGCCAAGCGAGACGAAGTCCTGGACCATGGCCAGAGTGACGTTGCCGCTGGGTGTGGTTAGCAATGGGTGCACCGTCACAGCCTCCACCGCCATCAGGCCGCCCCGCCTGCAGATTCGTGACATTGACCGCGCTGGATAGGCGATGGGCCATACCGGGTTCGTGACGGGTTCCGCCGCCCGGCCTTACCCCGCCGGTTGTTCTCTGGCGGAGATCATCATTGAGGCCCCCCGCGGCAGCACCAACCTGGGCAGCACGACCATGCTGTCGTCTTCTCGTACGGTGTGGCGGCGCGTGAACTGAGCCTCAATGCCGGATCGGACGTGGGCACGTCGAGCAACCCGGGACCGGCGATTGTGGTCGCGACGCTGGGCCTTCCACTGTCGGTGCTGGATGCGGTTGGCCTGCATCCTGACGGCGTCTGCCGAGGCACCTGGATGCATCGCCTCGATGACTTTGGCGATGGCAACTGCGGAGGCGCGGATCAGCAGCAGGAGAGCCGTGGTCAGAAGGAGTGGATACACGAGCCAGAGCGGTGCACCTGCCGCGAGGAGTTCAGAGATCAAGCCGTTCAAGGTGTTGCCGTCCTCGATAGTCGGGGTCTTACGACTGGGAGGGGCGCGACAGCCCCGAGCCTCGTGTCTTAGTCCGGATCGAAGGGAGGGCCCCTAGTGGAGCCCTCCCTGGTAGCTGATCGATGTTTGGTTCAGGCATCGCCCTTCATGTTCAGCTCGTCAATGACGTTGAGGTTCCTCGACGTGAGGACCACTCCCCCGAGAACGGTGGCCTCGTCGCTCGAAGGCCCTCACAACCGAGCTGCAACTCCCGGTGGGTTAGAAGTAAGAGACCGGTCCGACGGAGGCGCCAACGTGATACGTGGCAATTTCACCGCCGATGTGGGCTCAATGTTCATGACCAATTCGATGATCCAACCGAAGAACGCTAGTGCAGCGTTCAATGGTGTGTGGTGTGCTCGCAATTTCTGTGCTCCTTTTGGCGGGTAGGGAGTGCTAGAACTCCCCGCCACCGCACGGCCTCTGGCGCGTGGACCGTGCGGCAGCGGGACTCTCCAGTACTGCCAGATCCGCCGCTACGTGCCGTCGTAGCCAAGGTCGGCGAGGATCCCGTCCTTGTACGCCCGGTTGACCTTCTTTACGGCCCTCCGACGGATTCGGGTAGCACGTTTCGGATCGGTGCCCGGGGCGAGCCATTCGGCCACCGTCTTGGAATCTTCGCCCAAGACCTGAAACAGGACGAAGACGTCTGCCTCCTCCTGCGTAAGGAAGCCCAGCGCGCGGATACCCTTGACGAGTTCGAACAACTCGTGGTTGAGCTCCAGCACTTCACCGATGTTTGGGTCGCCCACGTGGAGTTCCGGGTTTTCGTCTCCCACCAGGATCTCGATCGTGGCGCGGAGGCTGCTGACCTGGTTGGTGACACACGCGTTCAAATATGAGTCGAGGTGCTCGACCGGCCCGCGGTTCACCAGCCGAGTGTGCAGACTCAGCATGATGTTGGACCACATGTCCTCGGCCAGGGTGTGGCCGGCCTTCTTTGCCATGCGCCCGTGATGGAGGGCCCGCTGCTCCACGGCCCTCCTCACCTGCTCGTGGCACTCGGGCGACAGTTCGCCCTGGGCCTCCCGGGCCCGCTCGGCCTCGCGCGTGCCGCTCTGCCCTCCCGCGGATGGTGGACTACTGGGTGCGGAACGGCTCTTGCCGCGCAACTCCTGGGCCATCGGCCCCTCCCGGTGCTTGCGTTCTGCTTGGTCACCAGCTCTCAGTCGCAGAACAGACCGTTTGTCACCGCTCTCGCGAACTTTCTTCATGGATTCCTCTCGGCACCCGCTGGTTGACCCTCGGTTCACGTCATCAGCTGATCCTCCGCCGATAGGTCACCGCTGCACCACCGGGCTCCGCTTCGGGCTGAGGGGCCTGCGGCAGCGGCGCGTGGACGATGGCACCCTTGTTCGCCTCGGGGATCAGGCCGTACACGAGGACACATGAGGCGTCGATCCGGCCGGGGCTGTCCGCGTCGGTCGGCATCCACGTGGCCCACTCGTTCTCCAGGTCCGTCATCATGCCGCGCAGCCGGACCCGGTCCTCCACCATCTGCTGAGCGATCGGCTCCGCCCTCAACAACTTGCCCTGCTTGGGTGGCGGCGTCGATCAGCGGCATCAGCTTGTTCGCCGGGATCTTCCCCTCGTCCTGCAACGCCTGCCACGCCGTGGAGATGGCGAGGGTGCACATGTCCCGGCCGAAGTTCCATTCGACGTAGATCACGGCGGCATTCGTCTCGTGCGCGAGGAGACAGGCCCGCCTCGACCACTCCACCGACGACATCGCCGCCGACACGTCATGCGTGATCCACACCCGGTTGCGTCGCCGAGGAACCCGCCGATGACGCCGGCGACATCCCGGCCGCCGCCGGACGGGTCGGCCCGCGACCGGCTGGTACCTGAAGAAGGCCCCCAGGACGCTCACCCAGTCCCAGTCCCAGTGAGGGGTGGGCCGTTCCCCGGGGTGCCCGTGCGAGGCCGGGGTGTCTCCGGCCGCGCAGAGGCGTGCTGGATGCCGATCAAGGACCGGCTCACCCGCCATGGCCTCCGCCATGGGCACCGGACGCTGATGGAGGAACTGGGCACTCCGAAGGTCCTCATGGATGAGCGGATGGGGCACGAGGACGGATCGGTCGGTGCCCGCTACAGCCACGTCACCGACTCGATGCGGGCTCTGCTGATGGAGCAGCTGACCGAGGTCTGGTTCGAATCGCTGGATGTCCGCCTCGCGTTGTGCCCACAGTCGCCTGTCCCGGCACTGGACCGGCTGTTGCAGGAATGTGCCGCGACGAGGTAATCCGCTGTTCAAGATCACATCCCACTGACATCCTAGACGCTCCAGGAACGCAATCAGGGCCGGTCTCCTGTGAAGGAAACCGGCCCTGACCTGGTACTTCTCTGTCGGGGTGGCGGGATTTGAACCCACGACCTCTTCGTCCCGAACGAAGCGCGCTGCCAAGCTGCGCTACACCCCGATTGTCGCTCGCGTGGCGGCGACATCAGTTACTTTAGCGGACCCGTGGCCTGAGGCGAAATCCGGTTTTCCCCGGTGGGCTGGTGGGGCCGGATTTCGCGGGGCCGGGTCGGGCTACCGCCTCGCTGTCAGGGTCAGCAGGGTTGACTCCGGAGCGCATGCGAAGCGCACCGGGGTGTAGCGGTTCGTGCCGCAGCCTGCGGAAACGTGCAGGTAGGAGCGGTTGCCGCCGGATTCGTGGGCGGAGAGGCCCTTGACCCGGGCGGTGTCCAGGTCGCAGTTGGTGACCAGTGCTCCGTAGAACGGGATGCACAGCTGCCCGCCGTGGGTGTGGCCCGCGAGGATCAGGGGGTAGCCGTCCGTCGTGAACGCGTCCAGGGCGCGCAGGTACGGGGCGTGCACCACCCCGATCGAGAGGTCCGCGCCCGCTTCCGGGCCGCCCGCGACCTGCTCGTACCTGTCCCGTTTGATGTGCGGGTCGTCCAGACCGGTGAAGGCGATCTCCATCCCGTCCACCTTCAGCCGCCCGCGCGTATTGGTGAGGTTCACCCAGCCCGCCGCGTCGAAGGCGTCCCGCAGGCCCTCCCACGGGTTGTGCACCACGCCCACCGCCGGCGCCTTGCCGTTGAGGCCGTGCTTGCCCTGCGCCTTCTCGAAGAGGTAGCGGGCCGGGTTGCGGAACTTGGGGCCGTAGTAGTCGTTCGACCCGAACACGTACACACCCGGGAATTCGAGCAGCGGGCCCAGCGCGTCCAGGACCTCCGGTACGCCTTCCGGGTCCGAGAGGTTGTCCCCGGTGTTGACCACGAAGTCCGGCCGCAGCCCCGCCAGGGACTGGAGCCAGCGCTGCTTCTTGCGCTGGCCGCCGACCATGTGGATGTCCGACACCTGGAGTACGCGTACGGGCCGGGCGCCCGGCGGCAGTACCGGAACCGTCACCCGCCGGAGGCGGAACGAACGCGCCTCGAATCCGGCGGCGTAGGCGATGCCTGCCGCGCCAACGGCCGTGATTCCTGCGGTGACTTTGAGGGGGATCCCATAGCGTGCGCGCATGGCCCCATCGTCGCAGACAGCCGGGCACCGCAAAATCTGCGGGCGCCGTGCGGACCGCACCTGCGACACTTGGGCGTATGACCACGCTCAAGTCCAAGCTGCACGCAGAACTCACCGATGCCATCAGGGCACGCGACGAGCTGCGCTCCTCGACGCTCCGGCTGACCCTCTCCGCCATCACCAAGGAAGAGGTCTCGGGCACCTCGGCACGCGAGCTGACCGACGACGAGGTGCTGAAGGTGATCGCCAAGGAGGCGAAGAAGCGCCGTGAGGCGGCGGACGCCTTCGAGCAGGGCGGCCGTACCGAGAGCGCCGCGCGGGAGAAGGCGGAGGGTGAGCTGCTCGCCACGTATCTGCCGAAGCAGCTGAGCGACGAGGAGCTGGGCGCGATCGTCGAGCAGGCCGTCGGCGAGGCCAAGGCGTCGGGCGTTGAGGGGCCGCGTGCCATGGGCGCCGTCATGAAGATCGTGAACCCGAAGGTGGCCGGGCTCGCCGACGGCGGCCGGGTGGCGGCCGAGGTGAAGAAGCGGCTCGCCGGCTGAGCCGCCCGGCCGCCCGCGCCTGTGCCCGCACCCGTGTTTGTACCTGTGCCCGTTCGTACCCGTGCCGGTTCCCGTACTCGCACCTGCTGTGACGAGCTCACCCGTTGATCCAGGTGGGTGCGGGGGTGGCTGGGCGGCCGGGTACGGGGCGGTGAACTGACGGAGGGGCGCCCGGTGAGTCCACCGGGCGCCCCTTCCCGTCTGCCGTGCCGGTTCGGCCCCGGTCTATCTCCGGTGGTGGCCGTGGCCGTTGTTTCCGCCGGTGAAGCCCGGTGGGAACGAGATGCCGCCGCCGTCGCCCGGCTGGCCGCCCCCGTTGCCCTGGTCGCCGCCGTTGCCGTTGTCGTCGGCTCCGCCGTTGTCCGTGGCGCCGTTGCCCTGGTCGCCGCCGGCCTGGTGGTCGTGGCTCTTGCCGCCGCTGGAGTGGCCCCGCGGGACGTCGACCTGGTTGAAGGAGGGCGTCTCGGAGGGGGACAGGGCGCCGGTCATCGCCGTCTTCCAGATGGGGCCGGGGAGGCAGCCACCGCAGACCTCGTCGTAGTAGTGGCCGCCGATGTTGATGTTGGTCATCGGGATCTGCCGCGAGCCGTCGCTGCCGACCCAGACGGCCGTCGCCAGGTTGGGCGTGTAGCCGACGAACCACGCGTTCTTGCGCTCGTCGGTGGTACCCGTCTTGCCCGCGTTGTCGCGGTCGCTGAGGCCGGCCTGCTTACCGGTACCGTCCGCGACCACGCCCTTCAGCATCTGGTTGATGGTGTCGGCGGTGTGCTCGCTCATCGCCGACGAGCACGACGACTTCGGCACCGGGATCTGCTTGCCGCCCGGCGCGGTCACCGACTCGACGGCGATCGGTGAGCAGTACGTCCCGCGGTTGGCGAAGGTGGCGTACACCGAGGCCATCGCCAGCGGGGTCGACTCCTGGCCGCCGAGGGTGGTGGAGGGCACGGCTTGGAGCGGCTTGTTGTTGCCGCGGATGTAGCCGACCTTGTCGGCCATGGTGATCGTCTCGCAGAGGCCGGCCTTCTGCTCCAGCCGCGCGAAGTACGTGTTGATCGACTTGCCCAGCGCGCTGGTCATGTCGAATGTGCCCTTCTCGGTCGTGAGCTCGTTCTGCACGGACCAGGGGCTGGAGTCGGCCGGCTGGTTCTGGCAGTTGTGGAAGCTCGTACCGGGCAGGGAGATCTTCGAGCCTGTCGTGAAGCTCTGCGACGGGCTGATGCCCTTCTCCAGCGCGGCGGCCGCGGTGATCGGCTTGAACGTCGAGCCCACCTGGAAGCCCGCGTACGTCCCGCCCATCTTGTTGTCGACCGAGAGGTTCAGCACCGTCTCGTGCTTCGACGGGTCCAGGCCGTACGGACGGGACTGGGCCATCGCGAGGATCTTCCCGGTACCGGGCTGGACCTGCACCACGGCGTCCGCGATCTTGTCGTCCTTGTTGACCCGGGAGGTGGCCGCGACGTTGGAGGACGCCTGGGCCTTGGGGTCCAGGGTGGTCTTGACGGTCAGACCGCCGACCGACCAGAGCTTCTGGCGCTCCTCCTTGGTCTTGCCGAAGGCCGGATCCGTCAGGAACACCTTGCGGACGTAGTCGCAGAAGAAGCCCGCGCCCTTGACCGCGGTGATGCAGCCGCTCTTCGGCCTGGTGACCTTCAGCTTGATCGGCTCGGCCATCGCCTTGTCGGCCTGCGGCTGCGAGATGGAGTGGACATCGGCCATCCGCTGCAGCACGGTGTTGCGCCGCTTGGTGGCCTCGGCCATGTCATTGATCGGGTCGTAGCGGCTCGGTGACTGGACAAGACCCGCGAGCAGCGCGGACTGGCCGATCGTCAAGTTCTTCGCGGACGTGGAGAAGTACCGCTGGGCCGCGGCCTCGACGCCGTACGCCTGCTCACCGAAGAAGGTGATGTTGAGGTAGTTCTCCAGGATCTTCTTCTTGCCGAGCGACTTCTCGACCTGGATCGCGTACTTCAGCTCGCGGACCTTGCGGCCGAGGCTCTTCTGCTGGGCCTCGGCGACCTTGGTCGGGTCGTCGCCCGCCTCCTCGACGAAGACGTTCTTGACGTACTGCTGGGTGAGGGTCGACGCACCCTGGGCCGCGCCGCCCTCCTGCGCGTTGCGGTTGAGCGCGCGTGCCACGCCCTTCACGTCGATCGCGCCGTGCTGGTAGAAGCGCGCGTCCTCGATCGCGACGAGCGCCTTCTGCATGTACGGCGAGATGTCCTGGAGCTTCACCACCGTGCGGTCCCGCTCGTAGACCGAGGCGATCTGGTTGTTGTCGGCGTCCAGGATCGTGGTCCGCTGGCTGAGCGGTGGCGTCTTCAGGCTGGCGGGGATGTCGTCGAATCCCTTGACGGTGCCCTTGGCCGCGAGCCCCAGCGCTCCGGCTGCCGGCAGCGCGATGCCCGCCAGTACAGCTCCGGAGAGCGCGGCGACACCGAGGAATTTGGCGGCCTGCTGGGTCTTGGTGAGACCCCCGCCGGAGCGCTTCTTTGGCATGAGGGCAGCCTACGTGGTGGAGAAGGAGCAGCTTCATTCGCCGGACACGCGGACATGCCTTGGCCTAAGCTGCACCTAACTGTCACAGCAGTGCCCTCCCGTATCAAGTCTCTATCAAGCCGCATGGCGCGAAGTCACCCTCCCCGAATAGGCGTGACCACGCGACTGCATATGCCCCATGTGTAACCCGCTGTCCGATGTGGCGCGGATGAACTGCCCCGTTCTGTCCGGGTTGTCGGCTATGCCCCTCGCTCACTCCGTTGGGTGATCTCGCGCGTACGCATAGTCCGTTCGGGCCATTCAAGATTGGGCCCGAAGGGGGTGTTGCGCTGTGCCCACCTTCCGTAACGTCCTCAACTGGCAGCGGTGAATATGCCGCTGCCGCCGTGGGGGAGCCTCGAATTCGGGAGAGGACGGCGCCGGGATGGGCTGGGTAACTGACTGGAGTGCGCAGGCGGCCTGCCGCACTACGGATCCGGACGAACTGTTCGTACAAGGGGCAGCGCAGAACAGGGCCAAGGCGGTGTGCACCGGATGTCCGGTGCGTACGGAGTGCCTGGCCGACGCGCTGGACAACCGCGTCGAATTCGGCGTGTGGGGTGGCATGACCGAGCGGGAGCGGCGCGCACTGTTGCGCCGGCGCCCCACCGTCACCTCGTGGCGGCGGCTGCTGGAGACCGCGCGCACCGAGTACGAGCGCAGTACGGGCATTCTGCCCGCGATCGTCGCGGACGACGAAGCGTTCGAGGAGACGTACGCCGCTGTGGGATAGCCCCGGGCGGGCAGGGCGGACTCAGGCCGGGGAACGACCGGCCGCGAGGCGTTCACCGATCGCCCGGAGACCTGCCAGGTCGTGGACGTCGCCGGGCAACGCGGCGACCTCGGCCACGGCCACCTCCGGGTGGAGCGTGGTGAAACGGTCGCGGGTGCGCTGCTCGCGGGCGAGTACCTGCATGCGTTCGGCGTGCAGTCGGAGCAGACCGGCGGTCAGTACGTCGACCGTCGGCTCCGGCATGGCATCTGCCGCCCCGGGCAGGGCTTCTGAAGTGCCGGCCTCCGGGGATGCCTCGGCGGGATCTCCGGCTGCTGCCTCTACGGGTGTTCCTGCGGGTGTTCCTGCGTCTGTCGTCGCTACGTCTTCTGCCTCTGCCTCTGAGTCTGATGAGTCTGTGTGGTGCTCCGCGTGTTCCGCGGGCGGCTCGGAAAGTTCGCCGTGCTCCGTGGCTCCGGGCCTGGGAGAGGGGCCCGTGGAGTCACGAACTGCTTCATTCCCGGCCTTCTGATCCACAATGCCGCTGTCGTCAAGATTTTCCGCGGCGGCCAGCGCTCGCTCCGCCGTGAGCCGCGCGGCCCCGCTGCCGTGTACCCGGTTGAGCACCAGGCCGGCCAGCGGCATCCCGTCGGCGGCCAGCCGCTCCACGAAGTACGCGGCCTCCCGCAGCGCGTCCCGCTCCGGTGCCGCTACCACCAGAAAGGCCGTGCCCGGCGCCTGGAGCAGCCGGTACGTCGCGTCCGCGCGGGTGCGGAAGCCGCCGAACATGGTGTCCATCGCGGCGACGAAGGTCTGCACATCGCGCAGGAACTGGCCCCCCAGCAGCTTGCCGAGCGTGCCGGTCATCATCGACATGCCGACATTGAGGAACTTCATCCCGGCCCGGCCGCCGGCCTTCGCCGGGGCCATCAGCAGCCGGATGAACTTGCCGTCGAGGAAGGAGCCGAGCCGCTTCGGCGCGTCCAGGAAGTCGAGCGCCGACCGGGACGGCGGGGTGTCCACGACGATCAGGTCCCACTCGTCGCGCGCCCGCAGCTGGCCCAGCTTCTCCATCGCCATGTACTCCTGCGTACCGGCGAAGCCCGCGGAGAGCGACTGGTAGAAGGGGTTGCTCAGGATCGAGTCGGCCCGCTCGCTGTCCGCGTGCGCCTCGACGATCTCGTCGAACGTCCGCTTCATGTCCAGCATCATGGCGTGCAGTTCACCGTCGCCGGTGGCCTTGATGCCCGCCACCCGGCGCGGGATGTTGTCGAGCGAGTCGATCCCCATGGACTGGGCGAGCCTGCGTGCCGGGTCGATGGTCAGCACGACGGCCCTGCGGCCCCGCTCGGCCGCCCGTACCCCCAGCGCCGCCGCGGTCGTGGTCTTGCCCACGCCGCCGGAGCCGCAGCACACGATGATGCGGGTGGCCGGATCGTCGAGGAGCGGGTCGATGTCGAGGAAGGGCGCGCTGTCCAGGGTCATGACGTGATGTGCCTCCGCACTTCCGTCGCCAGCCGGTAGAGCCCGGCCAGATCCATTCCGTCGCCGAGCAGCGGGAGTTCGTAGGTGGGGAGCTCCAGTTCCGCCAGCACGGCGCGCTGTTCGCGCTCCAGCTCCACCCGCTCCGCGTGGTCGACGGCTTCGGCGAGCAGCGGGGTCACCAGCTTCGCCGCGCCGCTGACGCCCGCCCGGGTGAGCGCCTTGGCCACCTCCTTGCGGCGGTCGCCCGACACCGTACGTACGGTCTGCTCGTCCAGGAGCGCGGGGCGGACCATGTTCACGATGACGTTGCCCACCGGCAGGTCGGCCGCGCGCAGTTCGGCGATGCCGTCCGCGGTCTCCTGCACCGGCATCTCTTCGAGCAGCGTCACCAGATGCACCGCGGTCTCGGGGGACTTGAGGACCCGCATCACGGCCTGGGCCTGATTGTGTATCGGTCCGATCTTCGCGAGCCCCGCCACCTCGTCGTTGACGTTGAGGAAGCGGGTGATGCGGCCCGTCGGCGGTGCGTCCATGACGATGTGGTCGTAGGCGAAACGACCCTGCCTGGTCTTGCGGCGCACGGCCTCGCACGCCTTGCCGGTGAGGAGGACGTCCCGTACACCGGGCGCGATGGTCGTGGCGAAGTCGATGGCGCCGAGCTTCTTCAGGGCCCGGCCCGCGCTGCCCAGCTTGTAGAACATCTGGAGGTAGTCGAGCAGGGCGCGTTCGGCGTCGATCGCCAGGGCGTACACCTCCCCGCCGCCGGGGGCCACCGCGATCTTCCGCTCCTCGTACGGGAACGCCTCCGTCTCGAAGAGCTGCGCGATGCCCTGCCGGCCTTCCACCTCCACGAGGAGCGTGCGCTTGCCCTCCGTCGCGAGGGCAAGCGCCAGCGCGGCGGCGACCGTGGTCTTTCCGGTCCCGCCCTTGCCACTCACGACCTGAAGCCTGCTCACGTATTCGAGCCTAACCAGTCGGGCCCGGTGGTACGCCCGAGGCTGTCGGTGACAGCGGCTACAGTCGCCGTATGGCCAAATGGGAATACGCGACTGTGCCGCTGCTGGTGCACGCGACGAAGCAGATTCTGGACACCTGGGGCGAGGACGGCTGGGAGCTGGTCCAGGTCGTGCCCGGACCGAACAACCCCGAGCAGCTCGTGGCGTACCTCAAGCGCGAGAAGTCCGCATGAGCGGCTCCGTCGAAGCGCGGCTGACCGATCTGGGGCTGACGCTTCCGGACGTCGTGCCGCCGCTGGCCGCGTACCAGCCGGCCGTGCAGTCCGGTGTGTACGTGTACACGGCGGGGCAGCTGCCGATGGTGGACGGCAAGCTTCCGCTGGTCGGGAAGGTCGGCGCGGAGGTCACCGCCGAGGATGCGAAGGACCTGGCGCGTACCTGTGCGCTGAACGCGCTGGCGGCCGTGAAGTCGCTCATCGGCGACCTGGACCGGATCGAGCGGGTCGTGAAGGTCGTGGGGTTCGTGGCGTCGGCCCCGGACTTCACCGCCCAGCCGGGCGTGCTCAACGGCGCCAGTGAGCTGCTGGGCGAGGTCCTGGGCGACCGCGGAGTGCATGCGCGCAGCGCGGTGGGTGTGGCGGTGCTGCCGCTGGACGCGCCGGTCGAGGTGGAGATCCAGGTCGAGCTGAAGTCTTAGAGCTGCTGGAGGGCCGGGCCGGGGCGGTCCCCGGCCACCCTCTCGAACATCGGCGCGAGAGCGGTTAGCCTCCGGCCATGTCCCAAGGTCAGTGGTACCCGCCGGAATGGCCCGACCGTATCCGTGCCCTGGCGGCCGGCGAGCTCACCGCCGTCGCACCGCGCAGGGCCGCGACCGTCATGCTGCTGCGTGACACCGCTGCCGGTCCCGCCGTCCATATGCTGCGCAGACGCGCCTCCATGGCCTTCGCCGGAGGCGCGTACGCGTATCCGGGCGGCGGCGTCGACCCGCGTGACGACGACCGCGCCATCGGCTGGGCGGGGCCGCCGCGCGAGGCATGGGCCGTGCGGCTCGGCGTCGACGCCGCCTCCGCCCAGGCCATCGTCTGCGCCGCCGTCCGGGAGACGTACGAGGAGGCGGGCGTGCTGCTCGCGGGCGAGACCGCGTCCACCGTCGTCAGTGACCTCTCCGGCGACGACTGGGAGGCGGACCGCGCCGCGCTTGTCGACCGTGAGCTC
Source organism: Streptomyces sp. NPDC054757 (assembly GCF_053612185.1). Classification (NCBI taxonomy): domain Bacteria; kingdom Bacillati; phylum Actinomycetota; class Actinomycetes; order Kitasatosporales; family Streptomycetaceae; genus Streptomyces; species Streptomyces sp. NPDC054757. The sequence goes on along the minus strand of NZ_JBSHBW010000005.1, from coordinate 178,663 downwards.
TCCTTCGCCGACTTCCTCGACCGGCGGGGGCTGGTACTCCGCTCCGACCTGCTGGGCGCGTGGGCGCGCTGGATCACCCCGGAGTTCGAGCCGAAGCGGTACGACACCTGGTTCTTCGTGGCCGCGCTGCCGGACGGCCAGCGGACCCGTAACGCCTCCACCGAGGCGGACCGTACGGTCTGGGTCCGGCCCGTGGAGGCGGCGGAGGGGTACGACAAGGGGGAGCTGCTGATGATGCCCCCGACGATCTCGACGCTCCGCTCGCTCCAGCCGTACGCGACGGTGTCCGGCGCCCTGGCCGGTGCGGCGGCGCAGCAGCTCGCCCCGGTGCTGGCGCGAGCCCGTCTTGAGGGCGGTGAGCTGGTGCTGAGCTGGCCGGGTCATGATGAGTTCACCCGGCGGCTGCCGGCGACGGGGGCCCCGGAGTGACCGGCCCGGACCCCAGCCCACCCGCTGCACGACAGCCCACCCCCAGGACGTCGGCCCGGATGACGGCCCGGACGACGGCCCGGACGACAGGAGCCCCCGCGTGACGGACGCCGCAGCACTCCCCGGCCAGCCCAGGGGCGGGGTCCTGTCCGGGCCCGCCACGGCGCGGGCGGTCAACGTCCTGGCGCCGAACCCGTCCGCGATGACGCTCGACGGGACCAACACCTGGATCGTCGCCGAGCCGGACTCCGACCTGGCGGTCGTCATCGACCCGGGCCCGCTCGACGACACGCATCTGAAGGCCGTGGTCGCGACGGCGGCGGGCGCGGGCAAGCGCATCGCGCTGACCCTGCTGACGCACGGCCACCCGGACCACGCGGAGGGGGCCGCGCGCTTCGCCGAGCTGACGCGTACGCCGGTACGGGCGCTGGATCCCGCGCTGCGCCTCGGCGACGAGGGCCTCGGTGCGGGGGACGTCATCACCACCGGCGGCCTGGAGCTGCGGGTCGTACCGACCCCCGGCCACACCGCCGACTCGCTCTCCTTCCATCTCCCGGCCGACCGGGCGGTACTCACCGGGGACACGGTCCTGGGCCGCGGGACGACCGTGGTGGCGCATCCGGACGGGCGGCTCGGTGACTATCTGGACTCACTGCGGCGGCTGCGCTCGCTGACGTCGGACGACGGGGTGCACACCGTGCTTCCGGGGCACGGGCCCGTACTGGAGGACGCGCAGGGGGCCGTCGACTTCTACCTCGCGCACCGCGCCAACCGGCTCGCTCAGGTGGAGACCGCCGTCGAGAACGGCTTCACGACGGCTTCGGAGGTCGTCGCGCAGGTGTACGCGGACGTCGACCGCTCGCTCTGGCCGGCGGCCGAGCTGTCGGTGCGGGCGCAGCTGGAGTATCTGCGGGAGCACGGGCTGATCTGAACTCCGGTACGTGCGTGAAGGGGCGCCCCACCGCGATGGTGGGGCGCCCCTTCACGTACGTACGGGCAGGAACCGGCGGGCCGGGGCGGACGGGCGCGCAGCCGAGCCGGGACCGGCCGGAAACGGCGGGACCGGCCGGAAACGGCGGGACCGCTTCCGGGCTAGCGGGACCGCTTCGCGAGGCGCTCCACGTCTAGCAGGATCACCGCACGGGCCTCCAGCCGCAGCCAGCCGCGTCCGGCGAAGTCCGCGAGGGCCTTGTTGACCGTCTCGCGGGAGGCGCCGACCAGCTGGGCCAGCTCTTCCTGGGTGAGGTCGTGGACCACGTGGATGCCCTCCTCCGACTGCACACCGAAGCGGCGCGAGAGGTCGAGGAGCGCGCGGGCGACCCGGCCGGGCACGTCCGAGAAGACCAGGTCGGACATCTGGTCATTGGTCTTGCGCAGGCGGCGGGCGACCGCGCGCAGCAGCGCGGTGGCGACCTCGGGGCGGACGTTCAGCCAGGGCTGGAGGTCGCCGTGGCCCAGGCCCAGCAGCTTGACCTCGGTCAGGGCCGACGCCGTGGCGGTACGCGGCCCGGGGTCGAAGAGGGACAGCTCGCCGATGAGCTCGCCGGGGCCCAGGACGGCCAGCATGTTCTCGCGGCCGTCGGGGGAAGTGCGGTGCAGCTTCACCTTGCCTTCGGTGACCACATAGAGGCGGTCGCCGGGGTCGCCCTCGTGGAAGAGGGCGTCGCCGCGTGCGAGCGTCACCTCACTCATCGAGGCGCGCAGCTCAGCGGCCTGCTCGTCATCGAGCGCCGCGAAGAGCGGGGCGCGCCGCAGAACGTCGTCCACGAGTTCTCTCCTTGTCGACCTGCTCAGGGAACCGGCTGGTTCCCATCATGCCGGACGGGTCAATCAGTGTGATCAGTCACAAGTTTGACGTACTGCTGCCGCGGCTCGTACGGGAGGGGGCCGATTGGGTTGGGAATCGGCTGTGACCGGGGTGGATGTCGGTGGCTGCCTCTAGGCTGGCCGAGTGCCCAAAACGCCGATGAGAGCAGAGGGGCAAGGGGCTGAACGGGTGTCACCCGAGCTGTAATTCTGCTGTGGGCGAACAGTCGCCCAGCCGGGCGAAAAAGGCCGCAAACAAGACGAAACCGGTAAACCGGTGAAAGGGACCGACATGGCAGAGGCGGCTGGACCGGCGGAGGAAGCCGCGAAACAGGGTGCGAAAGCGGTGCCCAAGGGGGCCGCGCCCGCGCGGAAGACCACGGCGGCGCGGAAGACCCACACGGCGCGGGAGGCGGAGCCCGCGACGAAGGCGGGGACGGTCAAGGGGACGGCCAGGAGGACCGCGGCGGCGGCGAAGAAGGCTGCGCCGGCCAAGGAAGCTGCGCCGGCCAGGAAGGCCGCGGCGGCGAAGAAGACTGCGCCCGCCAAGAAGACTGCGGCGGCGAAGAAGACCGCGGCGGCGAAGAAGGCCGCGCCCGCCAAGAAGGCCGCGCCCGCGCCGGAGGCTGTCAAAATCCCTCGGTCCGAGTCCCATGCCGCCCTGGTCCGCCGGGCCCGCCGGATCAACCGTGAGCTGGCCGAGGTCTATCCGTACGCCCATCCCGAGCTCGACTTCGAGAACCCCTTCGAGCTGCTGGTCGCGACGGTCCTCTCGGCCCAGACCACCGACCTCCGGGTCAATCAGACGACGCCCGGTCTCTTCGCGAGGTTCCCCACCCCCGAGGACATGGCGGCGGCGGACCCGGAGGAGCTGGAGCAGATCCTGCGGCCGACCGGGTTCTTCCGGGCGAAGGCGAGGTCGGTCCTGGGGCTGTCCGCCGCTATCAGGGACAACTTCGGCGGCGAGGTGCCGGGCCGTCTCGAAGACCTGGTGTCGCTCCCCGGTGTCGGACGGAAAACGGCAAATGTCGTTCTTGGTAATGCTTTCGGAGTCCCGGGAATCACTGTCGACACCCACTTCGGGCGGCTGGTGCGCCGCTGGAAGTGGACCGAACAGGAGGACCCGGAGAAGGTCGAGGCCGAGGTCTGCGCGCTCTTCCCCAAGAGCGACTGGACGATGCTCTCGCACCGGGTCGTCTTCCACGGTCGCCGGATCTGCCACGCCCGTAAGCCGGCCTGCGGCGCCTGCCCGATCGCCCCGCTCTGTCCTTCGTACGGTGAGGGGGAGACGGACCCGGAGAAGGCGCGGAAGCTCCTGAAGTACGAGAAGGGCGGCCGGCCGGGCCAGCGGCTGAAGCCCCCGCCGGACTATCCGGGACAGCCGGCCCCGCCGATGGCGGCCGGGTGAACCGCAGGAACCACCCTTCCGTGCGGAACGATCGGGCCCGGCGCAGGCGTTGGAAGGGGCGGGGGTGCTGATGACGCGCGCTGGAGCGAAACACGAGGGACAAGAGAGACAAGGCGGGCAAAGGAGCCAGGAGGGCCAGGAAGGCCGGGAGAGACATACGGGCCGGGTTCAGGAGGGCCCGGTCGCCGTGACGCAGTCCGGGCTGCCCGGATGGCTGGCGCCGGTGGCCCGTGCGGCCGACACGGTGCGCCCCGAGCAGCTCAGCCGGTTTCTGCCGCCGGAGAGCGGCGGCGGGCGGCAGTCCGCCGTGCTGGTGCTCTTCGGCGAGGGCCCGGCGGGCCCCGAGCTGCTGCTGATGGAGCGGGCCTCCAGCCTGCGCTCCCATGCGGGGCAGCCCTCCTTCCCCGGCGGTTCCCTCGACCCGGGCGACGGCGATCCGCAGACCACCGGCCCGCTGCGGGCGGCCCTGCGCGAGGCCCAGGAGGAGACCGGGCTCGACCCCCTGGGCGTACAGCTCTTCGGTGTGCTGCCCCGGCTCTACATCCCGGTGAGCGGCTTCGTCGTGACGCCCGTGCTCGGCTGGTGGCGCGAGCCCAGCCCCGTACGGGCCGTGGACAGCGGTGAGACGGCCCGGGTCTTCACGGTTCCCGTGGCGGATCTCACGGACCCCGCCAACCGGGTGACGACGGTCCATCCGCGCGGCCACCGGGGCCCGGCATTTCTGGTCGAATCCGCCCTGGTCTGGGGCTTTACGGCCGGAGTGATCGACCGGATCCTGCACTTCGCGGGCTGGGAACAGCCCTGGGACCACTCCAGACAGGTCCCGCTCGACTGGCGCGCATGACAGGGTGGCCGACGTACTGGGCCACTCGGGCGACGCGGCGAACCACTGCGGCTCCCCGAGGGGCCGCACCACCGGCCGGCTGACGGTGACCGGCGACGAAAAGCGAGGCTCCCGACGGTGAACGTGCTGGACATCCTGCTGCTGCTGGCCGCTGTGTGGTTCGCGGTCATCGGCTACCGCCAGGGTTTCGTCGTCGGCATCCTCTCGGTGATCGGATTCCTCGGCGGCGGCGTGGTCGCCGTCTACGTACTGCCGATCATCTGGGACGAGCTCACGGAGAAGTCCGAGGTCTCCATGACGGCCACGGTCGTCGCGGTGGTGATCGTGATCGTCTGCGCATCGGTCGGCCAGGCCCTCACCACCCATCTGGGCAACAAGCTCCGCCGCTTCATCACCTGGTCACCGGCGCGTGCCCTCGACGCCACCGGCGGCGCCCTGGTCAACGTGGTGGCCATGCTGCTGGTCGCCTGGCTGATCGGTTCGGCCCTGGCCGGTACGACGCTGCCCACCCTCGGCAAGGAGGTCCGCACCTCCAAGGTGCTCATCGGGGTCTCCCGGGTGGTGCCCGCCCAGACCAGCACCTGGTTCACGGACTTCACATCCGTCCTCGCGCAGAACGGCTTCCCCCAGGTCTTCAGCCCGTTCGCCAATGAACCGATCACCGAGGTCAAGGCGCCCGACCCGGCACTGGCCCACAGCTCGGTCGTCACGAGCGCCAAGAAGTCCATCGTCAAGGTCGTCGGCACGGCGACCGGGTGCAGCAAGGTCCTGGAGGGCTCCGGCTTCGTCTTCGGCGACCACAGGGTGATGACCAACGCCCATGTCGTCGGCGGCGTCAGCGAACCGACCGTGCAGATCGGCGGCCAGGGCAAGCTGTACGACGCGAAGGTCGTGCTCTTCGACTGGGCGAAGGACATCGCCGTCCTGGACGTGCCGGCCCTGCACGCGCCCGCGCTGAAGTTCACCGGCTCCAGCCACGGCGCCCACAGCAACGACAGCGCGATCGTCGCCGGCTTCCCCGAGAACGGCGCGTACGACGTCCGTGCCGCCCGTATCCGCGGCCGGATCAACGCCAGCGGCCCGGACATCTACCACCGCGGGACGGTCACCCGGGACGTCTACTCGCTCCGTACGACCGTCCGGCAGGGCAACTCCGGCGGCCCCCTGCTGACCCCCGACGGCCAGGTATACGGAGTGGTCTTCGCCAAATCGCTCGACGACAGCAGCACCGGGTACGCGCTCACGGCCGACGAGATCCGCCAGGACATCGCCCAGGGCCGCACCGCGGACCAGCAGGTCGGCACGGAGGGATGCGCGCTGTGACGACGGGGACGTACACGGTCGGCACATACCCGGCGAGGCCGGCGGGAGGCACACGGTGAGGCTCACGATTCTCGGCGGCGGCGGATTCCGGGTGCCGTTGGTGTACGGGGCGCTGCTGCGCGACCACGCGGCGGGCCGGGTCACCCAGCTCACGCTCCACGATCTCGACCCCGCCAGGCTGGCGGCCGTGGCGCGTGTGCTGGCCGACCAGGCGGTGGACGTACCGGACGCGCCGGAGGTCCGTACCACCACCGACCTCGACGACGCGCTGCGCGGCGCCGACTTCGTCTTCTCCGCGATCCGGGTGGGCGGGCTCGCGGGCCGTGCGGCCGATGAGCGGGTGGCGCTGGCCGAGGGTGTACTCGGCCAGGAGACCGTCGGCGCGGGCGGTATCGCCTACGGACTCCGTACGGTCCCGGTCGCGAGGGACATCGCCCGCCGGGTCGCCCGGCTCGCCCCGGACGCCTGGGTCATCAACTTCACCAACCCGGCGGGCCTCGTCACCGAGGCGATGGCCGCCCATCTCGGCCGCCGGGTCGTCGGGATCTGCGACTCGCCGGTCGGCCTCGGCCGCCGGGTCGCGCGGGTCCTCGGCGCGGATCCCGCGTCGGCGCGGCTCGACTACGTGGGGCTGAACCATCTGGGCTGGCTGCGCGGGCTGTACGTCGGCGACAAGGACGTGCTGCCCGGCCTGTTCGACGACGAGCGGCTGCTGACCTCCTTCGAGGAGGGCAGGCTCTTCGGTGCCGAGTGGCTGCGTTCGATCCGCTCGGTGCCCAACGAGTATCTGCACTACTACTACTTCAACCGTGAGACCGTCGCCGCCTACCAGCAGGCCGGACAGACCCGCGGCGCCTTCCTGCGCGACCAGCAGGCCCGCTTCTACGACGAGATGGCGCACTCGTCGACGCCGGCGCTGGCGGCCTGGGACCGCACCCGGGCCGAACGCGAGGCGACGTACATGGCGGAGAACCGCGAGGCCGCGGGTGCGGGTGAACGGGAGGCCGACGACCTGGAGTCGGGCGGGTACGAGAACGTCGCGCTGGCCCTGATGCGGGCAATCGCGCGCGACGAGAGCGCCACCCTGATCCTGAACGTCCCCAACGGGGCCGCACCCCACCCGTCCGGAAGCGCTACGTCCGGTGGTGCTTCGTCCAGCGGTGCCTCGTCCAGTGGTGCTTCGTCCAGTGGTGCTACGTCCAGAAGCGCTGCGTCCGACGGCCGTACGCTCTCCGTGCTCGACGCCGCGGCCGTCATCGAGGTCCCCTGCCGGGTCGACGCGAACGGGCCGCGTCCGCTGCCGGTCTCCCAGCTGACGGGCCATGAGGCGGCGTTGGTGTCGGCGGTGAAGGCGGTGGAGCGCTCCGTGCTGGAGGCGGCGGAGAGCGGTTCGGTGCGGGCCGCGGTACGGGCGTTCGCCGTGCATCCGCTGGTCGATTCCGTGAATGTGGCGGCCAGGCTGCTCGACGGCTACCGGGCGGTGCACCCAGGGCTCGGCTACCTCACGGGGAGCTGAGCGTCCGGACCGTTGAGGCGGCGCTGCCGCAGGCGGGCCGGGGGACCGGTCCGCTCACGGCCTGGGGTGGCGTAACCGCGCCGACATCCAGCGCGCCCGGCGGCGGATGATGCGGGGAATGCCGAGACGGGGATCGTCATCGTCCCCGTCATGCGATCCGCCTCTCTCGTACGTGCCCAGGCCCGTGGCCGAGCGGCGGTTGCGTGCTGCGTCACCGTAGTCGTGCGTCCAGCCCATACCACCGTGTTTGCCCGTGCCTCATGGTCGGTAATCGCGTCCCGCGGGGCCAATTGGCCTATGCGTCAGGCATTTGGCTGTTCGTAGGACAAGAGTTCCCGTCCGGTCGCCGGGCGTGCCCCGGACGGCGGCACCATGGCCGCGCACCGGCACGACACGGGGCAGACCCCGGGGGCAGACCCGGGGTTCAGCGGTCGGGCTCGGGGTCCTGCAGCCAGTTGATGAGTTCCGTCGAGAACGCCCCGGGGTCCTCCTCCTGCGGAAAGTGCCCGAGACCGTCGAACAACCGCCAGCGGTACGGCGCTTCGACGTACTCCCCCGATCCGGCCGCGCTGCGCGTGCGCATCACCGGGTCGAGCGATCCGTGCAGATGCAGGGTCGGGACCCGCACCGGCCGCTTCATCCTGCGATTGAACTGAATGCCGTCCGGCCGCGCCAGCGACCGCACCATCCAGCGGTACGGCTCGATGGAACAGTGCGCCGTGGACGGGATCGACATCGCTCGCCGGTACGTCTCGACGGCGTCGTCCTCCGGGCGGACGGGCCCCGACCATTCACGCACCAGCTCACCGACGAGCGCCGCGTCGTCGGCGACAAGCTGACGCTCCGGCAGCCACGGCCGCTGGAAGCCCCAGACGTACGAACCGGCCCGGGACTGCGAGAAGTCGGAGAGCATCGCCGAACGCCAGCGCCGCGGGTGCGGCATCGACGAGACGGCGAGCCTGCGCACCAGCTTGGGCCGCATCACGGCCGCCGTCCACGCCAGATATCCGCCCAGGTCGTGCCCGACGAGCGCGGCGTCCGGCTCGCCGAGGGAGCGGATCACACCGGTGACGTCGAGGGCCAGGTTGGCGGGGTCGTACCCCCGGGGCGTGCGGTCGCTGCCGCCCACGCCCCGCAGATCCATCGCGACGGCACGGAACCCGGCGTCGGCGAGCGCGGTCAGCTGATGGCGCCAGGTCCACCAGAACTGCGGAAAACCGTGCAACAGCAGTACCAGTGGCCCGTCACCCGCCTCCGCGATGTGGAAGCGCGCGCCGTTGGCGGCGACGTCGCGGTGGGTCCAGGGCCCGTCGATTCGTACGACGGAGCCCATTTCGGCAGAAGCGGTCATGCCGACGAGCGTGCCACAGCCGACGGCTCACCGTTGACCGTGAGGGCGGCGTCGGCGGGCACCAGGACGGCCGCCTTGTCGAGGGACGGACGGTCGACGGACGGGCGGGGGTGCGGCCTGACGCCCTGGATGACAGCCGCGGTCTCCTTGGCGGACGCGACGACCTTCTGCGGGCCCTTGCCCTTCTTGGCCTTCTTGAAGAAGACGGTCCCGATCAGCGCGAGGATCCCGGCCACCAGCACGTTCGCGGCGAAGGACAGGACGAAGCAGATCGCCAGGTTCCAGTGGCTCCAGGTCCGGATGCCGTAGGCGAGGGCGAAACTCAGCATCGGCAGCGAGAAGAGGAGCACGATCCCGGCCGCCGAGAACGCGGCGCTGCCGACGGCGCCCCGCTTGACGTCCTGGCGGAGCTCGGCCTTGGCCAGGGCGATTTCGTCGTGCACCAGTGCGGACATCTCGGCGGTCGCCGAGGCGACCAGCTGGCCGAGACTGCGGTCGGCGGTGCCGGCAGGGCTGCTGGGGTGGCTCATCGCTGAATCCCTCTTCTTCTCTTGCGCGAGCGTTCGTCCGGTCGAGCGATCATCCGCGCGGGCGTCGTCATGGGCGTCGTCACACGTCGTGGCGTCCACAAGTCGTGGGCATCACAGGCCGTGGGTGTCGTCATGAACGGTCTGTTCGGAGTGATCTGACTTCAGATCATGCCGGACGGTCCTCGTCCTCGCTTGCTGCCCCCGCCCGTTCGGCCAGACGGCGGTGCTCGGCCGCCTTCCCCTCAAGGATCGCTGCCATGCGCAGATGGTGCGCGGCTTCGTCCTCCTCGTAGACGTCGGGGATGCCGTCGTGGTCCTCGTCGCGCTCCTCCTCGTCGCAGAGCGCCCGGTATCTGCGGTCGCGCACTCTGAGCAGGACGGAGGAGAGCGCGGCGGCGATCACCGAGCCCAGCAGCACCGATGCCTTGATCTCGGCGGTCGCCGTGGGATCTCCGTCGAAGGCCAGCTCCCCGATGAGGAGCGAGACGGTGAAGCCGATCCCGGCGAGCGTCGCCACCGCGAACACATCGGCCCAGGCCAGGTCCTTGTTGAGCCGGGCCTTGGTGAAGCGGGCCGTCAGCCACGTACCACCGAAGACGCCGACGGTTTTGCCGACGACCAGGCCCAGGACGACGCCCAGGGTCTCCGGCCTGCTGAACACGTCACCGAGAGCTCGGCCCGACACCGGCACCCCGGCGGAGAACAGCGCGAACAGCGGTACGGCGAGACCCGCTGAGAACGGCCTGACCAGGTGCTCTACATGCTCCCCCGGGGAGTGGCGCTCGCCCTCGTGGCGGTGGCAGCGGAGCATCAGGCCCATGGCGACACCGGCGATGGTGGCATGGACGCCGCTGTTGTACATCAGCCCCCAGATGACCAGCCCGAGCGGGACATAGACGTACCAGCCGTGCACGCCGAAGCGCAGCAGCAGCCAGAAGACGGCCAGGCCGGCCACCGCGCCGCCGAGCGCGGCGATGTTGATGTCGCTGGTGAAGAACACCGCGATGATCAGGATCGCGAAGAGGTCGTCGACGACGGCCAGGGTGAGCAGGAAGGCGCGCAGAGCGGAGGGGAGCGAGGTCCCGATGACCGCGAGGACGGCGAGCGCGAAGGCGATGTCGGTGGCGGTCGGTACGGCCCAGCCGTCGAGCGAACCGCCGCGGAAGACGTTGACCAGGGCGTACACCAGGGCCGGTACCGCCATCCCGCAGACCGCGGCGATGACCGGCAGCGCGGCGGCCTTGGGATCGCGCAGCTCACCCGCGACCATCTCGCGCTTCAGTTCGATCCCGGCGACGAAGAAGAAGACGGCGATCAGCCCGTCGGCCGCCCAGTGCTGGACCGAGAGGTGCAGGCCGACGGCGCCCGGACCCAGGTGGAAGTGGCTGACGGCGTCGTAGCTGCCGCGCAGCGGGGTGTTCGCCCAGACGAGGGCGGCAACGGCGGCGAGGAGGAGCAGCAGGCCCCCGACGGTCTCGGCCCGCAGTGCGTCAGCGAGATAGGTCCGTTCGGGGAGCGGAAGCCGCCCGAGGAAGGACGCGGTTCGGCGCTGGGGCCCGGGAGAGGGCTGGGGTGCCGGAGGGGGCTGCGGGTCCTGAGAGGGCTGGGGTTCCGGAGAGGGTTGGGGCTCGGAACGGCGCTGCGGCTCGGAAGAGCGCTTGGGCTTCGGGGCGGGCGCGGCCACGCGGGGGACCTCCGGTCAGATGGACAGCACAGAACACATGCCGACCAGACTTCCCGGCGCACCCGTCTCACTACTTCTTAACTTCTCACGGATTCTTCCTGCTGTTCCGTCTGCTCCACGTTATCCGAGGCCGGAACGCTCTGTTGACCCAGCGCTCTGTTGACCCAGCGCTCTGTTGACCCAGCGCTCTGTTGACGCAGATGGGGCGGCTCAGCGGGGATGGGTGCAGGGAGAATCCGGTGACGTGGCCGTCCGGCGGCCGTCTCTGTCCGTCATCTTACGGACAGAACGCCGGACGGGCATATCGAGCCCGTCCGGCGTTCCCCTGCCTTGCTCTGACTCAGTCCTCGGCTCAGTCCTCGCTGGAGGCGCTCGGCAGCTTCGTCTGGATCAGGCCCATCACCGAGGCGTCGGTGAGCGTGGAGACATCGCCCAGCTCACGGTCCTCCGCGATGTCGCGCAGCAGCCGCCGCATGATCTTCCCGGACCGGGTCTTGGGCAGCTCTGCCACGGGCAGGACCCGCTTCGGCTTGGCGATCGGCCCGAGCACCGAGCCCACATGGTTCCGCAGCTCCGCCGAGAGGTCCGCCGACTCCTCCACCGTGCCGCGCAGGATCACGAAGGCCACGATCGACTGACCGGTCGTCTCGTCAGCGGCGCCGACGACCGCCGCCTCGGCGACGGCCGGGTGCGAGACGAGCGCGGACTCGACCTCGGTGGTCGAGATGTTGTGCCCGGACACCAGCATCACGTCGTCGACCCGGCCGAGCAGCCAGAGGTCGCCGTCGTTGTCCTTCTTCGCGCCGTCACCCGCGAAGTACTTGCCCTCGAAGCGCGACCAGTAGGTGTCGATGAAGCGCTGGTCGTCGCCCCAGACGGTACGGAGCATGGAGGGCCACGGCTCGGTCAGGACCAGATAGCCGCCGCCTCCGTCCGGCACCTCGCGACCCTCGTCGTCGACGACCGTCGCGGAGATACCCGGCAGCGCACGCTGTGCGGACCCCGGCTTGGTCTCCGTGACTCCGGGCAGCGGGGAGATCATCATCGCGCCGGTCTCGGTCTGCCACCAGGTGTCCACGATGGGGCACTTGTCGGCGCCGATGTTCTTCCGGTACCACATCCATGCCTCGGGGTTGATCGGCTCACCGACCGACCCGAGGACCCGCAGCGACGTCAGGTCGAACTTGGCGGGGATGTCGTCTCCCCACTTCATGAACGTACGGATCGCGGTCGGCGCCGTGTAGAGGATCGAGACGCCGTACTTCTGGACGATCTCCCAGAACCGGCCCTGGTGCGGGGTGTCCGGCGTGCCCTCGTAGATCACCTGGGTCGCACCGTTGGCCAGCGGCCCGTACACGATGTACGAGTGGCCGGTCACCCAGCCGATGTCGGCCGTGCACCAGTAGACGTCCGTCTCCGGCTTGAGGTCGAAGACCGCGTGGTGGGTGTAGGCCGCCTGGGTGAGGTAGCCGCCGGACGTGTGCAGGATGCCCTTCGGCTTACCCGTCGTGCCCGAGGTGTAGAGGATGAACAGCGGGTGCTCGGCGTCGAATGCCTCGGGGGTGTGCTCGGTGGACTGGCGCCCCACGAACTCGTCCCACCAGACGTCCCGGCCCTCGGTCCATGCCGTGTCCTGGCCCGTACGCCGCACGACGAGCACATGCTCGACCTGCGGGCACTTCGCCACCGCTTCGTCGATCGCGGGCTTCAGCGCGGAGGGCTTGCCGCGGCGGTAGCCACCGTCGGCGGTGATGACGAGCTTCGCGTCGGCGTCCTGGATACGGGAGGCGACGGCGTCGGCCGAGAACCCGCCGAACACCACCGAGTGCGCTGCCCCGACCCGGGCGCAGGCGAGCATGGCCACTACCGCTTCGGCGATCATCGGCAGGTAGACGGCGACCCGGTCACCCTTCACGACGCCCAGCTCGGTGAGGGCGTTCGCGGCCTGCGAGACCTCGTCCTTGAGCTGTGCGTAGGTGATCGACCGGCCATCGCCGGGCTCGCCCTCGAAGTGGATGGCGACACGGTCGCCGTTGCCGGCCTCGACGTGCCGGTCCACGCAGTTGTACGCGACGTTGAGCTCACCGTCGGCGAACCACTTCGCGAACGGCGGGTTCGACCAGTCGAGCGTCTCGGTGGGCTCGGTGGCCCAGGTCAGCCGCCGCGCCTGCTCGGCCCAGAAGCCCAGCCGGTCCGCTGCGGCCTGCTCGTACGCCGCCGCTGTGACGTTGGCGTTCGCGGCCAGCTCGGTGGGCGGCGCGAAGCGTCGCTCCTCCTTGAGCAGATTGGCCAAGCTTTCGTTGCTCACGAGATCGCCCTTTCGACAAAGCCTTGTGTCCCAGGTCTAGCTCATCAGCCCGTGAGCCACTCTGACAAGGCCTCACGCCAATCAATTGGTTTAGACCTCTACCCCCGGGGAGGGGCTGGGTATTCCTTCCGGCTCGGTCCGGGCGCGTATTTCCGGGCAGCTCAGCCAGTGAGGTGGACCTGCGGCCCCGTACTCTCCCTCCGTTCTCCTCTCTCTTCGGCGGGAGCCACCTGGGCGAAGACCCCGTCCCGCTCAGCGGAGTCGGTGAGCAGATAGGCCTGGGCCTCGCCGACGTGGAAGTACATACCGTGCAGCTCCAGCGTGCCCTCCGAGAGCCGGCGTGCGACCGACTCGTGCGCCCGTAGATGCTCCAGTTGCTGGATGACATTGGTCAGACAGAGCTGCTCCACCGCATCGGCCGGCATCCGCCCGGAGATCCGCGCCCATGCGTGATGACGGCTCAGCATCCGCTCCAGGCTGGGCTGCCCATGACGCAACCAGCGCCGGAGGGGTGTGCTCTCGCCGGGCCGGGGGCCGGGTCCGGCGGTCGGCCCGCAAGCTGCACGATGACCAGCGCCCGTGCCGGGGCGCCGGCCCGTGCCGGGGCGGGGACCCGTGCCGGAGCTGGCAGTGGCCGCGTCCGCGTCCTCGTCTTCGTCCTCCGCATCGTTCAGGAGTGCGGTCATGGCGCCGCAGCCCGAGTGCCCGCAGACGGTGATCGACTCGACCCGCAGGATGTCGACCGCGTACTCGATCGCCGCTGCCACCGAGTCGTCGGACCCCTCGGCGCCGGGCAGCGGTACGAGATTGCCCACGTTCCGCACGGTGAACAGGTCGCCGGGTCCGCTCGACGTGATCATGCTGGTCACCAACCGGGAATCCGCGCAGGTGAGGAAGAGCTGCGAAGGGCGCTGTCCTTCCCGGGCGAGACGCGCCAGTTCGTCCCGGACCAGGGGAGCGGTGTCCCGCTGGAACGAGCTCAGACCACTGGCCAGTTGGCGGCCCCCCGGCCGCTGGGCCGCCCCGGCCGCGGCGGACTCGACGGCGGCCGACGTGGCGGCGGATGAGCTGTCCCGGGCTGCCGGAGAGCGGGGTCCGGGGGAGCGGCCGGTGGTGTGGGACTTGGGGTTCTCCGGCGGGCCGGCCCGATATCCGGGATGTTCGGGGCTTACGGGGTTTACGGGACGTACGCGCGGTGGTGCGTGCCCGGGTGGTGGTGGTGGTGCGTGCACGGGACGGGCTGGGTGTCCTCCGCCCGGTACTGCCTGTGCGGCGCGTGCAGTGTGTACGGCGTGGGGAGCGGCCTGGTCTCCGGCACCGGGCGACGTCGAGCGGAGCGCCGTAACGGGAGGTGCCGCCCCGCCGTGCACGGGCGAACCGGCCGCGGGGACCGGGTGGCCGGAGCCCGCCGGGTCGGGCGCGCGGTCGTCGCAGTGGTGGTTGCGCCAGGGTGTCCAGGGGCGGCAGCAGGTGTGGGTGCCGGAAGGGGGCTCGGCGATCCGGCCGCCTTCTCGCCCGGTCACATCGACCGTGCCGCCCTGGGCAATGTGCGCCTCCTGCCAGTGCTGGAGCGTCTCGTACGCCGCGTGATCCATGAACGAGCCGTCCAGCTCCACCACCGCGTCCGCCCCGCCGGGGATCTGCGCGAGCGTCCGGCTCAGCCGGGGCACGGCCAGAAACGTCAACTGCCCGCGTACCCGCAACCGGTGGACGCCGCCCACCTGGTCGAGAGTGATCCTGGTCCTGGCCAGCCGGTGCAGCGCCACACCGACGGCGACGGCGATACCGACCGCCACCCCCTCCAGCACACCGAAGCCCACGACCCCGGCCACCGTGGCCCCGTACACTGGGAACTCCCGGTGTCTGTGGACGTTGCGGATGTGCGCGTAACTCACCATCTGGAGGCCGACCACCATCACCAGGGCGGCCAGCGCGGCGAGCGGCATCCACTCCAGGACGCCCACCAGCAGCCCCGCGGCGAGCAGCATCCATACACCGTGCAGCACGGTCGAGGCGCGGCCGGTGGCACCCGCCCGGACATTCGCCGTGCTGCGCACCGCTCCACCGGACACCGGCAGGCCGCCGAGCATTCCGGACACCGTGTTGGCGAGGCCCTGACCACGCAGTTCGCGGTCGAGGTCGGCGCGTCTTCCCGTGGCTCCGGGGCGGTCGGCGGTCAGTTTGTCCACGGCAACCGTCGACAGCAGTGATTCGAGGCTCGCCACCAGCATCACGGTGAACACGGCGCCGAGCAGACCGAGCACCGGGCCGTGCGGCAGCTCCGGCAGGGCGTGGGCCCGCCAGGACGGGAGGTCGACGCGTGCGATCCCGGGCGCGGCGACCGAGGCCAGGGCGGTGGCTGCCGCAACGGACGTGAGGGCGGCGGGGATTCTGCGCAGCGCCCGCCCCGTACGTCCGGGGATGCGCGGCCACAGCACCAGTACGGCGATGGTGAGCGCGCCGATCAGCGGTGCGGCCGGGGCCACGCGGGCGAACTGTCCTGGCAGAGCGAGGGCGTTGGCGATGGCCGAGCTCTGTGGTGTACCGCCGAGCACGATATGGAGTTGGGCGAGCGCGATGGCGACACCGATGCCGGCGAGCGTGCCGTGCACGATGGCCGGGGAGACCGCGAGCGCGCTGCGGGCGGCGCGCAGTGAGCTCAGGACCAGCTGGAGCAGGCCGGCGCCGACGGTGATGGCGCAGGTCGTGCGCCAGCCGTAGTCCTGGATGAGTCCGGCCGTCACGACAGTGAGTCCCGCTGAGGGGCCGCTGACCTGGAGGGTGGAGCCCCCGAGCAGTCCGGCCACGATGCCGCCGACGGCCGCCGCGAGCAGTCCCGCTTCGAGCGGGGCGCCGATGGCGACCGCGAGACCCAGGGACATCGGGACCGCGATCAGGAACACCGTGATCGAGGCGGACAGATCGGCACCGGAAATCCGGAAGCGGGGCCGGGGGCGGTCTCCGCCCGGAGGGGGCCCGTGCGGGGGGTGGACGCGAGTGGTGGGTGAACAGTCGGTAAGGGTGTTCTCCGTACGGGTGGGGACGTAGGCAGGCATGGTTCCCGTCTCCTCCGGGGCGGCGTGGTCACTGAACAGCGGTCACAGAACGGCGGTCACAGGGCGTCGGGGGCTAGGCGGGGCTTGGAGGGCGTGAGGGCGGCCTGGGGCGGGCTGTGGGGAGCGGCGGGCGGGAGCACGCTCATCAACCCTCGGTAAATGAATCGTAATGCAGAGTAAAGGCCAGGAATGGTCATAAGGTACATATGGGCGAGTGGTTCACCCGATCCGGTGAGGCGGCATAGATGAAACACACTCCAGTTCGATGAACGGAGGGACGTCTCCGGAGTGGAACGGAAAAGGGGGGGGTGGAGCGAGCCGTCCGCCCGCTCCACCCCCTCCCCTGGCTGTTCACCGGCTCCGGTTGCCGACTCCGGGTCGTCCCCGGACCGGAGGGAGCGTCAGGAGGCGGCGCTGACCTCGGCGTACCGCTCGCTGAGCACGAACGCGGGGTCGACCTGGGAAGCCAGATCGGCCCCCGTCCGCTCGTTGCCCCAGCTCTCCGCGTTCTTCAGATGGAAGTGCACCATCTGACGCGTGTAGCGCTCCCAGTCGCGATGCGCGTAGCTGTCCTCCGCGGTGTCCTGGAGCGACTGGAGCGCCAGACGGTTCTCCGCCTCCAGCATGTCGAAGTGCGGCGGGCGGCCCTTCTCCATTGCGCGGACCCAGTCGGAGTGGCCGACCGTGACGAGCAGGTCGTCGCCGACCTCGGCGCGCAGGAACTCCAGATCGTCCGCGTCGCGCACCTTGTTGCCGACGACCTTCAGCGCGACGCCGAAGTCCCGTGCGTACTCCTTGTACTGGCGGTACACGGAGATCCCCTTACGGGTCGGTTCGGCCACCAGGAATGTCATGTCGAACCGCGTGAACATGCCGGAGGCGAAGGAGTCGGAACCGGCCGTCATATCGACGACGATGAACTCCTCCGGGCCGTCGACCAGATGATTCAGGCAGAGCTCGACCGCGCCGACCTTGGAGTGGTAGCAGGAGACGCCGAGATCCGACTCGGTGAACGGCCCCGTCGCCATCAGTCTGATGTCGCCGTCGTCCAGTGCGACAGGGCGGGCGCACGCGTCGTAGACCGGATTGTCCTCCCGGATCCGCAGCAGCCGGGAGCCGGTGCCGGGCGGAGTTGTTTTGATCATGGTCTCGGCGGAGGTGATCCGCGGGTTGGTCCCGCGGAGGTACTCCTTGATCAGCGGGAGGTGCGCGCCCATCGCGGGCAGTGCGGCGGAGTCCGCGTCGTCGAGACCTAGTGCGGCACCGAGGTGCTGGTTGATGTCGGCGTCCACGGCGAGGACGGGGGCCTCGTTGGCGGCCAGGTGGCGGATGAAGAGAGAGGACAGCGTGGTCTTGCCGCTGCCGCCCTTCCCTACGAAAGCGATCTTCATGTTCACGAAGGGTAGCGGTGTGAATGCGGTGCGTGGGTAGCGCAAGTGAAGAAGACCACTCCAAGGTGGGGTGACTGCCATGGACGCGTAGCCTCGCTTCCTATGACTGCGTTCTCCCGGAAGGCCGCCGCCGGAGCCCCGGTGACTCCTCCAGAACACTCGGATCCTCTCGCCGCGCTGGGCCAGCTGCCGGGCGTCGGCGATGCTGTCGACTCGGTACGCAAAGCCGTCGACCGGGTCTACGGGCACCGCGTCATGAGACGGCGCAGCACCGAGGTGACGGGTGAGGCCGCCCTGCGCGCCTCGCGTGGATCGGCCACGCTGTCGGGTGCGGACTGGGCGCTGGAGGAGGTGCGCCGGCGGACCGATTTCGGTGGCGATCCCGAGGCGCTCACCGTCGGCGCGGCGCTCCGGCTCTCCGCGGAGGCGGGTCAACTGCTGTCCATCTGGAGGCAGTCGCCGCTGCGAGTACTGGCCCGGCTGCATCTGGTGGCGGCTGCGGACTCGGGCGACACGGTCGGCCGTCCGCGGCTGGCGGGCGAGAAGGCCGACGAGCCCCTGATCGAGCTGCCGCTGCCGGACGCCGACGAGGTGTCCGCCCGGCTTGAGGGGCTTTCGCAGCTGGTCATCGCGGGGAGCGCGGCTCCGGCGCTGGTGACCGCGGCCGTGGTGCACGGTGAACTGCTCGCGCTGCGGCCCTTCACTTCGTACAACGGTCTCGTCGCGCGGGCCGCCGAGCGGGTCGTGCTGATCAACAGCGGGCTCGACCCCAAGTCCATCTGCCCCGCGGAGGTGGGCCACGCGGAGCTGGGGCGCGCGGCGTACGTGGCTGCGCTGGACGGCTATGCGTCGGGAACCCCGGAGGGCATGGCCGCATGGATCATGCACTGCGGTCGCGCGGTCGAGCTGGGCGTCCGGGAGACGACTGCCGTGTGCGAGGCGCTTCAGCGCGGTGCTGCCTAGGTCCGCGGTGCTGCCCCGGTGTGTCGCGAGGCTGCCCGGGTCCGCGGCGTGCTGCCCGGGTCCGCGGTGCGCTGCCCGGGGCCGCGGCGCTGCCCGGGTACGTCACGGCGCTGCCTGAGGGGTGCGGTGCGGTCCGGGATTGAAGCCGTGCCGGTGAGGTGAGTCTGTCCGGCTCGTCCCGCGAAAATGCGGCGGCACCCGGAGGTGCCGCCGCTGGCACGTCCACCGAATTACCAGGCGTCCTCGAAATTTTGCCCATCAGGCCGGGAACTTCGCCCGTCAACCTGGTGTGGCTGGCCCGTAATCGACGGGTCGACGTCGCGTGGGTACTCAGTTTCCGTGCGCGGTCCGTGGGGCCTTCTGCGGTTTCAGGTGATCCTCGCGGATGTCCTTGGTCTCGCGGGCCGTTGACTCCTTTGTACTCCTCTTCGCGGGCCGAGGGGAAGGCCTCGCTCCACTTCTTTACTTTTACTGTCAAACCCGGGCAAAGGGCCCACGGCGGGCGGTGCTCCGGCCGCCCCTGTTCGCGTACCAGACGAGACCTGCCGTGGCTGCCGCGGCACCGATCGCGGCAGCGGCCACCAGTGCGGGTCGCGGGGGCATCCGCAGCGCGGGCAGTCGCTGCTTCAGTCGCACGGGCCGGTTGAAGACGAGAATCGGCCACTCCCGGGTCCCCGCTTCACGGCGCAGCGACCGGTCCGGGTTGACCGCGTGCGGGTGGCCGACCGACTCCAGCATGGGGATGTCGGTCACCGAGTCGCTGTACGCGTAACAGCGCGCCAGGTCGTACCCCTCGGAGGCGGCGAGTTCCCTCACGGCCTCCGCCTTGGTGGGACCGTAGGCGTAGTACTCCACCTCGCCGGTGAAGCACCCGTCGTCGCCCACCACCATGCGGGTGGCGACGACCCGGTCGGCGCCGAGGAGATCACCGATCGGCTCGACTACCTCGGCACCGGAGGTGGAGACGATCACCACATCGCGGCCTGCCGTGTGGTGCTCCTCGATGAGGGAAGCGGCCTCGTCGTAGATGATCGGGTCGATCAGATCGTGCAGGGTCTCGGCGACGATCTGCTTGACCTGCCGGACGTTCCAGCCCTTGCAGAGGGCGGAGAGATACTCGCGCATCCGCTCCATCTGGTCGTGATCCGCGCCACCGGCGAGGAATACGAACTGGGCGTACGCGGTGCGCAGTACGGCCCTGCGGTTGATCAGTCCGCCTTGATAGAAGGACTTGCTGAAGGTCAGCGTCGACGACTTGGCGATGACTGTCTTGTCGAGGTCAAAGAAGGCAGCGGTACGGGGCGACGAGTGGTTTTCCACAGCTCCGAGCATAGGTGCCCGCCATTCGGCTTACCCGGCGGCGCGTGGGTTTGCCTGAGAAGGCTCTCGGGTACACCATGGAAGTCACGGATCGTTCGCGACCGTGTTATCCCCGTCCGGCTCCTCCCCCCCCGAGTCGGACGTGGGGACGACCCCAGCTCTCCCCCCCGGCTGGGGTCGTCGCATGTCCGGACACGTTTTCGGGCGTGCACTCCCTGTCGGCAGCGGCTCAGCGGTCATCTGCGGCACTCTCCTCCGGTCGGCTGTGACGGTCCTCAGTACTGAATACGCATGACGCTCCGTAGTCGTTGCACTCCTCTCCGGAAGTCACCGATAAGGGTGGGGGAGATATTCACAACCAGTGAGTTGTCCACAGTTTTCGAGCAAGATCCACTTAATTTCCCGGGTCCCTGCACGGTGATTCCCATCGCGAAGTCGGCGGCCGTTCGCCACGGCTTCGCGGCACCAGGGAATCACTGTCAGAGGGAGGCGGGATCGTGGCTGGATCCATCACACCTGATCGACCGCCGGCGGCCGAGAGGCGCCGGGGGGGACCGCTGATCGTCACTGAGGACGCGGCTCTCCTCGACGATCTGCTGCGGCTGTGCGCCGCGGCCGGGGCCGAGCCGGAAGTCCATCACGGGGTGCCCGAGCACAAGGGCGGCTGGGAGGGCGCACCGCTGATCCTCGTGGGGGACGACGCCGCTGCCCGGGTCCGTGGGAGCACCCGCAGACCCGGGGTGTATCTGGTGGGGAGGGACCAGGACGACCCCGGTGTCTGGCAGCGGGCCGTCGAGATCGGGGCAGAGTACGTGCTGCGGCTGCCGGATGCCGAGAGCTGGCTCGTGGAGCGGATCGCGGATGTGGCCGAGGGCGCCGGGGACCAGGCGCTCACGGTCGGAGTGATCGGCGGCCGGGGCGGGGCCGGGGCATCCACCCTGGCGTGTGCGCTCGCCGTGACCGCGGCCCGGAGCGGTCTGCGCACTGTGCTCATCGACGGGGATCCGCTGGGCGGCGGACTCGATGTGCTGCTCGGCGGTGAACACGCACCGGGCAGAAGGTGGCCGGATTTCGCCCGTTCAAAAGGGCGGGTCGCCGGGAGCGCGCTGGAGGAATCCCTGCCGCGACTGCACGGGCTGCGCGTCCTCAGCTGGGACCGGACGGATGCGGTGGTGATCGCACCGGAGTCGATGCGGGCCGTCCTGGCGGCCGCGCGCAGGGGCGGCGGAGCGGTGGTCGTGGATCTGCCCCGGCGGGTCGACGAAGGGGTCGCGGAAGCGCTCGCCCAGCTCGATCTCGGCCTTCTGGTGGTGCCGGGTGAGCTCCGGGCGGTCGCTGCCGCGGCCAGGGTGGCTTCCATGGCCGGGATGGTCCTCCAGGACCTGCGGGCGGTGGTTCGCGGGCCCTATGCGCCGGGGCTGGACGAGGAATGGGTCGCTCAGGCGCTGAAGCTGCCCCTCGCGGGCGAACTGCCGCCGGAGGAAGGGCTGCTCGCCGCCCAGGGCGGCGGCGCTCCGCCGGGTGGCCGGGCCAAGGGACCGCTGGCCCGATTCAGTACGGCGTTCTGGGCGCAGGCCCTGGCCGGGCGAGGTGTCTCATGAGTACGGCGGCCATGTCCGCCGGGGCGCCGTCCTGCGCCGGCACGCCGCCACTCCTCGACGCCGTACGGCAGCGCCTCGCGGAGAGCGGGGCCGAGCCCACACCGGCACGGGTGGCAGCGGCGCTGCGCGCCCAGGGGCGGCTGCTGGGGGACGCGGAAGTGCTCGGGCACGCGGAGGAGTTGCGGTCCGAACTCGTGGGCTCCGGAAGGCTGGAGGCGCTGCTGGCTGATCCCGCGGTGACCGATGTGCTGGTCGCCGGGCCGGACCGGGTGTGGGTCGACCGCGGCACCGGACTCGAACTGACCGATGTGGCCTTCCCCGACGCCGCCGCGGTGCGCCGGCTGGCACAGCGGCTCGCCGCGGTGGCCGGGCGGCGCCTCGACGATGCCAGGCCCTGGGTGGACGCCCGGCTGCCGGACGGGACGCGGATGCATGCGGTGCTTGAACCGGTGGCCGTCGGGTCGGCCTGCCTCTCGTTGCGGGTGGTGCGGCCGAAGGCCTTCACCCTTGAGGAACTGGTGGCGGCGGGGACCGTCCCGCCGGGCGGTGACGCGGTGCTGCGGGCGCTGATCGATGCCCGGCTTTCCTTCCTGGTCAGTGGGGGCACGGGCTCGGGCAAGACGACGCTCCTCTCGTCCCTGCTGGGCCTGGTCGGGCCGGCCGAGCGGATTGTGCTGGCGGAGGACTCCTCGGAGTTGAGGCCCGAGCACCCGCATGTGGTGCGGCTGGAGTCGCGCCCGCCGAACCAGGAGGGGGCGGGCCGGGTGACCCTGCGGGATCTGGTCCGCCAGGCACTGCGGATGCGGCCCGACCGGCTGGTGGTGGGCGAGGTGCGCGGCGCCGAGGTCACCGAGCTGCTGGCCGCGCTGAACACAGGTCATGAAGGAGGCTGTGGAACTCTGCACGCGAATGCCGCAGCCGATGTCCCTGCCCGTCTCGAAGCGCTCGGGACGGCGGCGGGGCTCGACCGGGCCGCCCTGCACAGCCAATTGGCTGCGGCGCTTGCGGTCGTGGTGCATCTCGTACGGGATCGGTGCGGGCTGCGCCGGGTCGCCGAGGTGCATGTGCTGGACCGGGACGCGACGGGACTGGTGATGACCGTGCCCGCGCTGCGCTGGGGCGCTGAGGGCTTCACCCAGGGGCGCGGATGGCCCCGGCTGCGGGCCATGATCGGGGGCGCGTCATGACGGCTCTCGTCTTTGTGACGGTGCTCTGTGCGGGTGCGGCCCTCTGCATGCTGGCCGCGCAGGAGCGGGGGCTGCGCAGGGGGCGGATGCTGTTCGCCGGCGGTCCGGGGGCGGGCGCGCACGCGTGGAGCGGTCGGCTCCGCGGCCGGGTGCGTGGCCGTCTGCGGCCGGAGTGGCTCTGCCTTGTGGTGGCCGGAGTCGTCGCGGTACTGGGCGGATCGGTGCTGCCGCTACTGGCGGGGGGAGTGGCTGTGCCCCTGGTGGGGCGGCGGTTGCGGGCGGCGGCTGCGGCCCGTGACCGGCTGGCGCGGACCGACGCGGTGATCTCACTCTGTGGGGCGGTGGCCGCCGAACTGCGGGCCGGGAAGCAGCCCGGAGAGGCGTTGCTGGCTGCGGGACGGGGATCGGGCGCTCTGGGTACGGCGGAGGCCGCGGTGCTGGCAGCGGCGCGGTTCGGTGGAGATGTGCCGGAGGCTCTCCGGAGTGCGGCCCGGGAGCCGGGCGCTGCGGGACTGCGAGGTGCTGCCGCTTGCTGGCGGGTGTCCGTGGACGGGGGCGCCGGCCTGGCGGCCGGACTCGAAGGGCTGGAGGGCGCGCTGCGCGCCGAACGGGACGAACGAGTCGGCCTGCGCGCCGAATTGGCCGGGGCGAGGTCGACGGTGCTTGTCCTCGCTTTGCTTCCGGCGGGAGGGCTGCTGCTCGGCACCGCTCTCGGTGCCGATCCGCTGTGGACGCTGCTGCACACTCCGGCGGGGCTGTGCTGTCTGCTCGCGGGCGGGGTGCTGGAGAGCGCGGGGTTCTTCTGGGCAGGGCGGATCGTGCGGGCGGGGGAGGGGCTGTGACCGGGGCCGCGCACAGCGCTGTCATGGCGGGGGAGGTTGTCCACAGGCTGGGGGCAGTGCTGTGCGCCGTGGCTGTGGCAGCCCGACTGGGCCTTGCCTGGACCGGGCGGCGGCATGAACGCCTGTCCCGCAAGCGGGCCACCGCGCTGCTGGCCGCGACACCGGAAAGGCCGGCGCGACGCCCTGCCTACCGGGTGTGGGCTGCCCGGTGGGGCGCTCCGCTGGCCGCAGTGGCCACCTGCTGTGTCCTGGTCGGCGGGTGGAGCGGATGTGCGCTCGGCCTTGCCGCCGGGTACGGGGTGCGGTGCTGGCGGCGAAGGCGTTCTTCCTCCGAAGCCGACGAGACCCTGATGAGGTCGGCGGCACGTGAACTGCCTCTCGCCGCCGAGTTGCTGGCGGCATGCATCGCTGCCGGCGCCGGACCCCGCGAGGCGGCCGAGGCGGTCGGGGAATCACTGGGCGGGCCGGTCGGCGACGCGCTGGCCCGTGCGGCGGCAGAGCTGCGGCTCGGCAGTGAACCTGCCGCGGCCTGGGGGCGGTTCGGTTCGATACCGGGGGCGCCGGGGCTGGCCCGCTGCCTGGAGCGGGCCGCGTCGACCGGTGCCCCTGCCGCCGATTCGGTCGCCCGGCTCGCCGCGGGGCTCAGAGCCGACCGGGCCAGGGCGGCCAAGGAAAGGGCCGGCCGGGCGGGCGTTCTGATCACCGGGCCTGTTGGTCTCTGCTTCCTGCCTGCCTTCCTGGCGGTCGGAGTGGTGCCCGTGGTGATCGGACTGGCGGGCCATCTGCTGAAGGCGAGCTGACGAACTCGTCCGAGAGCGAGAGGAACTAGCGAGAGACCTTGCTGAACCGACTCGACCCATCGCGCGAAATGGCGCGGAAGAGCGGAAGAGCGGAAGAACAGCGCGAGCCGGACGGCTGCGCTCCGAACGTACGAACAGCACGGGGAAATACGGGGGTTGACATGGTGAACGAGCAGAATCTGCTGAACGGATCCGGAGGTCCGGTGGAGTCCGGTACACCGGAGGGTGCAGGAGCAGTGAGGTGGGTGCGGGCCCGCTGGCATCGGCTGAGGCACGGAGCCGGCAGGGACGCGGGAATGTCCACGTCTGAGTACGCGATGGGCACGATCGCGGCGTGTGCCTTCGCTGCGGTGCTCTACAAGGTGGTGACCAGCGGGCCCGTTGCGGCAGCGCTGCAATCGGTGGTCGAGAAGGCGCTCCATGCGAAGTTCTGACGCCCGTGGGAGGCGGGCCGAAAGCGATACGGGTGGGAGGTGGTCTGCCGACCAGGGATCCGTCTCGGCCGAGGCAGCGGTGGTGATTCCGGCGCTGGTGCTGTTCACGATGGCACTGGTCTGGGCCCTCGCCGCCGCAGCTGCCCAGATTCAGTGCATCGACGCGGCACGGATCGGTGCGCGGGCAGCCGCCCGGTCGGAGCCGGGGGCTGCGGCCCTCGCCGCCGCCCGGTCGGCGGCCCCACGCGGCGCCCGCGTCACGCTCGGCCGCGCCGGGGACCTCTGGCAGGTTCGGGTGGAAGCGCCGACGCCGGGGCCCGGCCCCCTCGCCCTGACGCTCAAGGCCGAGGCGGCCGCGTTCGACGAGGCCGAGGTGGGCGACTCCGGAGACACCGGGGGACAGAGCGGACTCGGTGGCCGCGACGACCCTGCGGGCCCCGCCG
This sequence comes from Streptomyces sp. NPDC054757, assembly GCF_053612185.1. Taxonomy (NCBI): domain Bacteria; kingdom Bacillati; phylum Actinomycetota; class Actinomycetes; order Kitasatosporales; family Streptomycetaceae; genus Streptomyces; species Streptomyces sp. NPDC054757. Next base: position 153,427 of record NZ_JBSHBW010000005.1, on the reverse strand, counting down.
GTCCGGACAGCCCCGGCAGTTCGGACCGTCCGGGCAGCCAGGACGCACCCGATGGAGCTGCCAGTCCGAGCGGTCATGGCGAAAATCCGAGTGGGCATGGCGAAAAGCAGGCGCAGCCGGGCCAAACGGCGGTGCGGGTATGAGGAGGGCCGAGGATCAGTTCGACGACCGGGGTTCGGCGACGGTGTGGGTGGCCATGGCGATGACTTCCCTCTGTGTGGTCTTCGCAGCCCTGCTGGTGATGGGGCAGGGTGTGGCGGCCCGTCACCGGGCCGGTGGCGCCGCCGACCTGGCGGCTCTGGCAGCTGCCGACCGCGCGCTGCAGGGGCAGGCCACGGCGTGCGCCGCGGCGGTCCGGGTGGCCGGAGCGCAAGGGGCCAGGGTGGTGCGGTGCGGGGTGCGGGACGAGATCGCCGATGTGACGGCGGAGGCGCGGTTCGGTCCGTACACGCCGAAGGTCAGAGCCCGGGCCGGTCCTCCGGAGGATTCCCCCGTTCGGGCGAATCGCCGCCAGGAGCTTCCCGGAGGAGTTCCGTGAGGAGGCGTACGGCGCCGCGTTTGTGCAGGGGGTCGTTGCCGTTGCCGCATTTCGGGGACTGGATGCAGGAGGGGCAGCCCGCATCGCATTCGCAGGAGGCGATGGCCTCCCGGGTCGCGGTGAGCCATTCGCGGGCCGTGTGGAAGGCCCGCTCGGCGAAGCCGGCCCCGCCGGGGTGGCCGTCGTACACGAAGACCGTCGGGAGCAGGGTGTCCGGGTGCAGCGGGATGGAGACGCCCCCGATGTCCCAGCGGTCGCAGGTGGCGAAGAGCGGCAGCATGCCGATGGAGGCGTGTTCCGCGGCGTGCAGGGCGCCCGCCAGCTGTTCGGGGTTGATCCGGGCGGCATCGAGCTGGTCCTCGGTGACCGTCCACCACACGGCCCGGGTGCGCAGGGTGCGGGGCGGAAGGTCGAGCTTCGTCTCACCGAGCACCTCCCCGGTGATGAGTCTGCGACGTAGGAAGGAGACGACCTGGTTGGTGACCTCGACAGATCCGTAGCAGAGCCGTCCGGTGCCCCACGGGATCTCGGTGTCGGTCTCCAGGACGGCGATGGCGGTGGTGTCCCGTGCGGTGGTCGAGTACGGCGGGGCGGCCTCCTCGACCAGGGCGGCAGAATCCTCCAGATCCAGGTGCTTCACCACGTAGGTGCGCCCCTGGTGGAGGTGGACGGCGCCCTCGTGGACGGTGGTGTGGGAGGAGGCTTCGTCGACCGTGCCGAGCAGCCGCCCCGTTCCCGCCTCGACGATCTGGACGGGACGGCCGCCCTCACCGCGGATGTCGGTCAGGTCCGCTGCCCGCTCCCGGCGCGTCCAGTACCAGGATCCGCCCCGCCGGCGCAGCAGTTTCGCGGTCTCCAGCTGCGGCATCAGCCCGGCGGTCGCCGGGCCGAAGAGTTCCAGATCGGTAGCGGTCAGCGGCAGTTCCGCCGCGGCCGCGCACAGATGGGGGGCGAGGACATACGGATTGTCCGGGTCCAGGACGGTGGACTCCACGGGCCGCTGGAAGAGGGCATCGGGATGGTGGACGAGGTAGGTGTCCAGCGGATCGTCGCGGGCCACCAGGACGGCGAGGGCGCCCCCGCCCGAGCGGCCGGCCCGGCCCGCCTGTTGCCAGAGGGAGGCCCGGGTGCCGGGGTAGCCGGCGATGACGACCGCGTCCAGCCCCGAGACGTCGATGCCGAGTTCCAGGGCGGTGGTGGCGGCGAGGCCGAGCAGTTCGCCGGAGTGCAGGGCGGCTTCGATGGCACGGCGCTCCTCCGGGAGATAGCCGCCCCGGTAGGCCGCGACCCTGGAGACCAGGGAGCGGTCGACCTCGGCAAGACGCTCCTGGGCGATGACGGAGATCAGCTCCGCGCCGCGCCTGGACCGTACGAAGGCGACCGAGCGGACGCCCTGCACGGTGAGATCGGTGAGGAGGTCGGCGGTCTCGGCGGTGGCGGTACGGCGTACGGGGGCGCCCTGCTCGCCGTGGAGTTCGGTGAGCGGCGGCTCCCAGAGGGCGAAGACCAGTTCGCCACGCGGAGAGGCATCGTCGGCCACCTCGCGCACGGGGAGCCCGGTGAGGCGTCCGGCGGTCACGGCGGGCTCCGCCGCGGTCGCGGAGGCGAGCAGGAAGACGGGGTCGGAGCCGTAACGGGCACAGAGGCGGCGCAGCCTGCGTACCACCTGGGCCACGTGGGAGCCGAAGACGCCCCGGTAGGTGTGGCACTCGTCGATGACCACGTACCGCAGAGCACGCAGGAAGGAGGCCCAGCGCGGGTGGGAGGGCAGGATCCCGCGGTGCAGCATGTCCGGATTGGTGAGGACGTAGTTGGCGAACTGACGTACCCATTCGCGCTCTTCGACGGGTGTGTCCCCGTCGTACACGGCTGGTCTGATGCCGTGGCCGAGCGGTGCGGCCAGCTCCCGGAAGGAGCGGCGCTGGTCGGCAGCGAGGGCCTTGGTGGGGGCGAGGTAGAGGGCGGTGGCGCCCCGGCCGTTGGGCGCCTCCGAGCCGTCCAGGAGAGCCGAGAGCACCGGCGCGAGGTAGGCGAGCGACTTGCCCGAAGCGGTGCCCGTGGCAATGATCACAGACTCGCCGTCGAGCGCGTGCTCGGCAGCTGTGGCCTGATGGGCCCATGGATGTTCGATGCCCTGTGCCTGAATGGCCGCAATCACTTCCGGTCGGATGCGATCGGGCCAGACGGCATGGCGCCCCGCACGTGGGGGCAGGTGCTCCGTATGAGTGATGCGCGAAGCCCGGCTCTGCCCTGCGGAGAGACGCTCGAGTATCTGCCGCGGACCGGGTCGTGCACCCGTGTCCCCGGTGGGTCGCCTGGGGCGGTGATTCTTGGCCATCGGTACCGAGTGTGTCACCGGCATGACGGACAATGGGCTCAAGGCGTCGTGCATGCCTGCTGGTAAGTGATTGAATGCCATCGCGGCTGGCGATCCGTTCCCCGACTCCGCCGGGGAGACCACGTGGGGCGGCCGCTCGATAGCAAGGTGCTGGAGGATCCGTGGACCTGTCCCTGTCGACTCGCAATGTGTCCGGGCCTGGTGGCGACCGTACGGTCGTCGAGGTCGGTGGCGAGATTGATGTATATACCGCGCCCAAGCTGCGCGAGCAGTTGGTCGAGTTGGTGAACGACGGCAGTTACCACCTGGTCGTCGACATGGAGAGCGTGGACTTCCTCGACTCCACCGGACTCGGCGTGCTCGTTGGCGGCCTGAAGCGTGTGCGTGCCCATGAGGGCTCGCTGCGCCTGGTCTGCAACCAGGAGCGCATTCTCAAGATCTTCCGTATCACCGGTCTGACCAAGGTGTTCCCGATCCACACCACGGTCGATGAAGCCGTCGCGGCAAACGACTGACGGCTCCGGAGGAAGAACGCAGGGGTACCGGGCTCCCAGCCCGGTCCCCCCGAGAAGCACGCCCGTACGTCTGAGGGGGATCGCATGGCCACCGTTGAACTCCGTTTCAGCGCCCAGCCCGAACATGTGAGGACGGCTCGCCTGGTGGCGGCCGCCGTGGCACGCCGGGCCGGGGTCGATGAGGCCGTGCTGGACGAAGTGAGACTCGCGGTCGGCGAGGCTTGTTCCCGTGCGGTGGGACTCCACCGCGGCAATGGCATCGCGGCTCCCGTCCGTGTCGTACTGATCGAGGAGGAGAAGTCCTTCTCGATCGAGGTCGGGGACGAGATGCCCAGTACGGGCGGTGCGGCCTCCCCGGGTTCCGGGGCGTCCGCCGCTCCGGCCGTGGGGGGCGCCGGTGCCTCCGCCGACGGTGAGGACGAGATGGGCCTCGCGGTCATCAGCGGGCTCGTCGACGATGTGGAGGTCACCTCCGGCGAGGCCGGGGGCGTCATCCGGATGACATGGCCGACGACGTCGGCGCCCGCACTGCCCTGACCCATCCCTGGTTTCCGGTGCACCCGTTCCCTGCGTGGGGCCCGGTCAGAATCCTGCCCCCTGAGGCGGGGACCGTCTCCCCGATGAGGGGACCGTCTCCCTGCGGGGCCTGTGCCGGCAGCGAGGCCCGCTGCTACGACGTGGTCCGTCCCTGCGGGGGCCTCACCTGGTGACGAGCCCCGATCTCCCCGCCTTTTGATCGGCCCTGCTGAGCAGGGCCTTTTTGTTTTTCTTGATCCTTGTGTTGTATTTCATCCTGCGGCAGCTGTCCCGCCGAATGCCTCTGCCCCATTACTCTCCATTTATGCGCCAAGGCAGGTTTATTCGGGCAGGTGTCAATTCTGTTTACCACGCCCTTTTTTGATCAGGTCCCGCTCCCTACAATCCGTCCACATCTTGAGCTTTGAGCGTCAAGGAGGACGAATGGCGGGGCTCTTCAACCCACAGCAGTCCGAACACTCCACAACCCTCGCAGCCGCGGTACTCACCGACGGCAACCGGATCATCGTGATCGTCATCGCCGTGGTGGCGCTAGCGGCCCTGCTCGTCGCCCAGCTGCTGGTACGTCAGGTACTGGCCGCCGGTGAGGGCAGCGAATCCATGAAACAGATCGCGGCAGCCGTACAGGAAGGCGCGAATGCCTATCTGGGCAGGCAGTTGCGCACACTCGGCGCCTTTGCCGTCGTCGTGTTCTTCCTGCTCTTCCTGCTCCCGGCCGACGACTGGTCGCAGCGTGCGGGGCGTTCTGTCTTCTTCCTGGTCGGCGCGCTTTTCTCGGCGACCACCGGATACATCGGCATGCGGCTTGCCGTACGAGCCAATGTGCGCGTAGCGGCAGCCGCCCGGGAAGCAACTCCGGGAGAGGGTGAGCCGGAAAGGGATCTCACCACCGTCTCGCACCGGGCAATGAAGATCGCTTTCCGTACGGGCGGTGTGGTGGGCATGTTCACCGTGGGCCTCGGTCTGCTCGGTGCCTCCTGTGTCGTCCTCGTCTACGCCGCCGACGCGCCCAAGGTGCTGGAGGGCTTCGGTCTGGGTGCCGCGCTGATCGCCATGTTCATGAGGGTCGGTGGCGGCATCTTCACCAAGGCCGCCGATGTCGGCGCCGACCTGGTCGGCAAGGTGGAGCAGGGCATTCCGGAGGACGATCCGCGTAACGCCGCGACCATCGCGGACAACGTGGGGGACAACGTCGGCGACTGCGCGGGCATGGCGGCCGACCTCTTCGAGTCCTATGCCGTCACGCTCGTCGCGGCCCTCATCCTCGGCAGGGCCGCCTTCGGGAACTCCGGACTCGCCTTTCCCCTGATCGTTCCGGCGATCGGTGTGGTCACCGCGATGATCGGTATCTTCGCGGTCGCCCCACGGTGCTCCGACCGCGGCGGGATGTCCGCCATCAACCGCGGATTCTTCATCTCCGCGGTGATCTCCCTGGTCCTGATGGCCGTGGCGGTCTACAGCTATCTGCCCGGTTCCTACCGCGACCTGGACGGAGTGACCGATGCGGCCATCCGGGCGCACGGCGGCGACCCGCGGGTGCTCGCCCTGGTCGCGGTCGCCATCGGTATCGTCCTGGCCGCGCTCATCCAGCAGCTGACCGGGTACTTCACCGAGACCAGCCGCCGTCCGGTCCGGGACATCGGCAAGTCCTCGCTCACCGGCGCCGCGACCGTGGTGCTCGCGGGTGTCGCCATCGGGCTCGAATCCGCCGTCTACACCGCGCTGCTCATCGGGCTCGGTGTGTACGGGGCGTTCCTGCTCGGCGGTACGTCGATCATGCTCGCTCTCTTCGCGGTGGCCCTGGCGGGCACCGGGCTGCTCACCACCGTCGGTGTCATCGTCGCCATGGACACCTTCGGGCCGGTCTCCGACAACGCCCAGGGCATCGCGGAGATGTCCGGTGACGTCGAAGGCGCGGGGGCCCAGGTGCTCACCGATCTCGACGCGGTCGGCAACACCACCAAGGCCATCACCAAGGGCATCGCCATCGCGACGGCGGTGCTCGCCGCCTCGGCGCTCTTCGGTTCGTACCGTGACGCGCTGGCCACCGCCGTCGACGACGTACATGCCAAGGCGGGCGAACTCGGACTGAGCATGGACATCTCCCAGCCCAACAACCTGGTGGGTCTGATGTTCGGCGCCGCGGTCGTCTTCCTCTTCTCCGGGCTCGCCGTCAACGCGGTCTCACGCTCGGCCGGTTCCGTGGTCTACGAGGTCAGGCGGCAGTTCCGCGAGCACCCGGGGATCATGGACCACACGGAGAAACCCGAGTACGGCCGGGTGGTCGACATCTGCACCAAGGACGCCCTGCGCGAGCTGACCACGCCGGGCCTGCTCGCCGTGATGGCGCCCATCGCGGTGGGTTTCACCCTCGGGGTGGGCGCACTCGGCTCGTTCCTGGCAGGCGCGATCGGGGCCGGCACCCTGATGGCGGTCTTCCTGGCCAACTCCGGTGGGGCGTGGGACAACGCCAAGAAGCTGGTCGAGGACGGCCACCACGGCGGCAAGGGCAGTGACGCCCATGCGGCGACCGTCATCGGTGACACGGTCGGCGACCCGTTCAAGGACACCGCGGGCCCCGCGATCAATCCGCTGCTCAAGGTGATGAATCTGGTGGCGCTGCTGATCGCGCCCGCGGTGGTGAAGTTCAGCTACGGCGACCATGCCAGCGCTCCGGTGCGTGCCGTGGTGGCCGCGGTCGCCCTCGTGGTCATCGTCGCCGCGGTGTACGTGTCGAAGCGGCGCGGAATCTCCGTGGACGGCGACGGCGAGGCGGTCGGGGCCGGTGAAGGAGTGGGGTCGGCGGTGTCCGCCCAGGACACTCTCTGATCCGGTCACTGATCCGGTCATTTCGGTAATGCGCCATCAGGCGGGGGTCCGGCAGGCCGTGCTGACGGCCTGTCCGGCCCTCGCCGTATGCCGGCGCGGGTTGCTGCGCCCGTGAGCCTTGTCTCTCCCGTCCCGCTTGGTGCAAATGGCTGCAATACGGTCAAAAACGGTCGTACGACACGCGAATGTCGCCCACTTGGCGTGTATGTTCCGGGGCCGAGAGCCTTGGAAGGGACCAATCCGGTGAACAAGAAGCTTGCTGCCGCACTGTCCGGCGGTGCGGTACTGGTACTGGCGTTGTCGGGCTGCAGCGACAACAGCAGCAACAAGACGGACGACTGGGCCAAGTCGCTCTGCGGCGACATCGGGCCCCAGCTGACGAAGATCAACAAGGCCAACCAGCAGATCACCGCGGTGGCGGCGGACGGCAAGCCCGCAGACATCCAGAAGGCGGACTCGGCCGCGTTCCAGGATCTGTCCTCGGCCGACGCGGCCATCGCCGCGGGCCTCAAGAAGGCAGGACCGCCGCCCGGTGACGACGGGAAGAAGATCCAGCAGGACGCCATCGCCGAGCTGAACACCAACTCGAAGGCGTACGCCGATCTGAAGAAGCAGGTCGACGCGTTGGACGTCAAGGACCAGCAGAAGTTCTCGGACGGTCTCAAGAGCATCGGCGAGAACATGAAGAAGATCAACGAGACCGCCTACAAGAAGCTCTTCTCCGGAGACACGGGCAAGGCGCTGCTCAACCAGGACAAGTGCAAGGTCGCGACCTCCTCGCCGTCCCCCACCGTCGCGCCCTCCAAGGCATAGCGCAGCGGAGGCCGGACAGCCGGCCTGAGACCGCCGATGACTGACACCCCGACCGCTCGCGGGCTTCTTTCACCGGCGGTTTTGCGCTGTTCGCCGCGCTCGGTGCGGGCGTTGTCAGTGGGAGCGGCCACAATGGGCGGGTGAGTACGACCAGTCTTCCCGCGCCCGACCACTCGCCCCTCATCCGCGAGGCTCTGCTCGCCGCCGCCTTCACCGCGGACGGTCTGCTCGACCTGCTCGGCGCGCCCGCGTACGCCGCGCTGGCCCGCAGCGAGACGGTGCCTGCCCTGCGGGCCACCCGAGGCCGTGCACCGCTGGAGACACTGGTGCGCCTCTTCCTGCTCCAGCAGCCCGTCCCCGCCGAGCAGGTCGCGTCCGTGCTGCCGTTGGAGGAGTGCGTCGCCGACGGCTGGCTGGCGCGCGCGGACGACGGCGTACGGGCGACGGTGGACGTCAGGCCGTACGGCGGCCCGGAGGGGCAGGACTGGTTCATCGTCTCGGATCCGGGGTGCGGGGTCGGCGGTGCGGGCGGCATCGGCAGCCATGACGAGGGCGTGGTGCTGGGGGTCGGCGGGGCGTCCACCACGCTCGCCGGGATCACCGTTCGTACGCCTGTCGGGCGGGCGCTCGACCTCGGTACCGGCTCCGGTATCCAGGCTCTGCACGCCGCGCAGCACGCCACGGCGGTCACCGCCACCGACCTCAATCCCCGGGCGCTCGCCTTCACCCGGCTCACCCTCGCGCTCTCAGGGGCGCCCGCGGCCGATCTCCGTGAGGGCTCGCTCTTCGCACCGGTGGCCGGTGAGACGTACGACCTGATCGTCTCCAATCCGCCCTTCGTCATCTCCCCCGGGGCCAGGCTGACCTACCGGGACGGCGGGATGGGCGGGGACGACCTCTGCCGCTCGCTCGTCTCGGAGGCGGGCGACCGGCTGAACGAGGGGGGATACGCGCAGTTCCTGGCCAACTGGCAGCACGTGGAGGGCGAGGAGTGGCAGGAGCGGCTGCGCTCCTGGGTGCCGCGCGGCTGCGACGCGTGGATCGTGCAGCGCGAGGTGCAGGACATCACGCAGTACGCGGAGTTGTGGCTGCGGGACAGCGGTGACCACCGCACCGACCCGGATGTCTATGCCGAGCGGTACGAGGCGTGGCTCGACGAGTTCGACGCCCGGCGGACCAAGGCTGTCGGCTTCGGCTGGATCACGCTGCACAAGTCGGGGTCCGACCGTCCGTCGGTCGTGGTGGAGGAGTGGCCGCACCCGGTGGAGCAGCCGCTCGGCGAGACCGTACGGGCGCACTTCGAGCGCCGGAGCTATCTGCGCGACCACGACGACGCAGCGCTGCTCGCCGACCGCTTCAGGCTCGCGCCCGAGGTGGTGCAGGAGCAGGTCGGCATGCCGGGCGCCGAGGACCCCGAGCATGTGATCCTCCGGCAGAACCGCGGAATGCGCAGGGCCACCAAGGTCGACACGGTGGGCGCGGGCTTCGCGGGAGTGTGTGACGGGACACTCTCGGCCGGGCAGATCCTCGACGCCATCGCCCAGTTGCTCGGCGAGGACCCGGTGGTGCTCAGGGACCGCACCCCGCAGTCCATCCGGCTGCTGGTCGAGGAGGGCTTCCTCGACCCGGTGGGGCCCGGCGCTTCCGTCTGACGTCGGGTCGTGTCCTGCCGGCGTTCACCGGTGACCACAGATGTCCGCCGGTGCCCGCTAGGCCCCTTGATGTGCCCGCTTCTGTCCTCCTGTGGCCGGCCCCGGTGCGCACGCCGTTCACCCGTTGTTCGCGCCGGTGTCGTCCTGGGGTGCCAGCCTCACCGTTCTGGAACTCGGGGCTCGGGGACGGGACGGTACGGACATGGAGAGCGCGCCCGCGGTCTTCGTCGGCACGGCATTCGCACTGTTCGGGGGTGCGCTGCTGCTGTGGACCGGCGCGCGGACGTTCCGCCGCGCCCCGGTCGTGGAGGGGGTGAGCCCTACGCGCGCCCTCGCTCTGGCGGTGGCGTTCGGTGTGGTCTCCCTGACCCTCGGAGTGTGGTGCTTCACCCGCCTCTGATGCGCCTCCGACCTGGCCTTGGACACGGCTTCCGACCTGGCATCGGAAACCGCCTCCTGACCACTCGCCTCCTGACCACTCGCCCGAAACGGTCTCCGGAGCCCCCGCCCGTACGTCCTCCGCCACCGCTCCCGGAAGCAGCCGCACCCACCTCCGGAGGGGCGGCGTACCGGCTTCCGGAACCACGCGCACCGGCGCATGGGCGTACGCGGGCCCCGTGCACCGGCCCGCCCTCAGGACCGCCGGAGTGCGGGCCGTGCGGGCGTCCCCGAGGGGGTGCGGGCAGGGCCCCGGGGAGGGCAGTGGGCCGATCCGGGCGGCAGAAATGGCGGTAGTCGGGTTACCGTTCCAGTGGCCGTTGCGGGCTTTCGCCGTTTGACACGGGGACGGGATGTACCGTCACACTCCGCAGCGAGCATGACCACCGAGTGCCGACCGGAGAGAAGAGCCACGTTGTCCCCGACCAGCGAGACCGCACACGGCGGCCGCCGACTCGTCATTGTCGAGTCGCCCGCCAAGGCGAAGACGATCAAGGGCTACCTCGGCCCGGGTTATGTCGTCGAGGCAAGCGTCGGGCACATCCGTGACCTCCCGAACGGTGCCGCTGAGGTACCCGACAAGTACACCGGCGAGGTGCGCCGCCTCGGAGTGGACGTCAACAACGACTTCCAGCCCATCTACGTCGTCAACTCCGACAAGAAGTCGCAGGTCAAAAAGCTCAAAGAGCTCCTCGCGGAGTCCGACGAACTCTTCCTCGCCACCGATGAGGACCGCGAGGGCGAAGCCATCGCGTGGCACCTCCAGGAGGTCCTGAAGCCCAAGGTCCCGGTCCACCGGATGGTCTTCCACGAGATCACCAAGGAAGCGATCAGGGCCGCCGTCGCCAACCCGCGCGAGCTCAACAAGCGCATGGTCGACGCGCAGGAGACCCGACGGATCCTCGACCGTCTCTACGGCTACGAGGTCTCCCCGGTCCTGTGGAAGAAGGTCATGCCGCGCCTCTCGGCCGGCCGCGTGCAGTCCGTCGCCACCCGCCTGGTGGTCGAACGGGAACGCGAACGCATCGCTTTCCGTTCTGCTGAGTACTGGGACCTCACCGGTACGTTCTCCACCGGCCGCCAGGGCGACGCCTCCGACCCGTCGACCCTCGTGGCCAGGCTGAACTCGGTGGACGGCCGCCGGGTCGCCCAGGGCCGTGACTTCAACTCCACGGGACAGCTCAAGAGCGACGTCCTGCACCTCGACGAGGCGAACGCCCGTGCGCTCGCCGCCGCGCTGGCCGACTCCGCCTACGCCGTGCGCTCGGTCGAGTCCAAGCCGTACCGCCGCTCGCCGTACGCCCCGTTCCGTACGACGACCCTCCAGCAGGAGGCCAGCCGCAAGCTGGGGTTCGGTGCGAAGTCGACCATGCAGGTGGCCCAGAAGCTGTATGAGAACGGCTTCATCACCTATATGCGTACGGACTCCACCACCCTCTCGGACACCGCGGTCGGGGCCGCCCGCGCCCAGGTCACGCAGTTGTACGGCAGCGACTATCTGCCGGACAAGCCGCGTACGTACGCCGGGAAGGTCAAGAACGCCCAGGAGGCGCACGAGGCGATCCGCCCCTCGGGCGACCGGTTCCGTACGCCTGCCGAGACCGGTCTCTCCGGCGACCAGTTCCGGCTGTACGAGCTGATCTGGAAGCGGACCGTCGCCTCCCAGATGAAGGACGCGGTCGGCAACTCGGTCACCGTCAAGATCGCGGGGACCTCCTCCGACGGCCGGGTCGCCGAGTTCTCGGCCTCCGGCAAGACGATCACCTTCCACGGCTTCATGAAGGCGTACGTCGAAGGCGCCGACGACCCGAACGCCGAGCTGGACGACCGTGAACGCAGGCTGCCGCAGGTCGCCGAGGGTGACGCGCTCTCCGCCCAGGAGATGACGGTCGACGGCCACTCCACCAAGCCGCCGGCCCGCTACACCGAGGCCTCGCTGGTCAAGGAGCTGGAAGAGCGCGAGATCGGCCGTCCCTCGACCTATGCGTCGATCATCGGCACGATCCTCGACCGCGGCTACGTCTTCAAGAAGGGCACCGCGCTGGTCCCCTCCTTCCTCTCCTTCGCCGTGGTCAACCTGCTGGAGAAGCACTTCGGGCGGCTCGTCGACTACGACTTCACCGCACGGATGGAGGACGACCTCGACGGCATCGCGCGGGGCGAGGCCAAGTCCGTGCCGTGGCTGAAGCGCTTCTACTTCGGCGAGGGCGAGGGCGAGGGCGACGCCGACCCGAGCACCGGCACCGCGGCCGCCGCGGGGAACGGCGACGGCGACCACCTGGGCGGGCTCAAGGAGCTCGTCACGGACCTCGGGGCCATCGACGCCCGGGAGATCTCGTCCTTCCCGGTCGGCGACGACATCGTGCTGCGCGTCGGCCGGTACGGCCCGTACATCGAGCGCGGCGAGAAGGACTCGGAGAACCACCAGCGCGCCGACGTCCCCGACGACATGGCGCCCGACGAGCTGACCGTCGAGTACGCCGAGGAGCTGCTCGCCAAGCCGAGCGGCGACTTCGAGCTGGGCACCGACCCCGAGTCGGGCCACCAGATCGTGGCGAAGGACGGCCGGTACGGCCCGTACGTCACGGAGGTCCTCCCCGAGGGCACCCCGAAGACCGGCAAGAACGCGGTGAAGCCGCGGACCGCCTCGCTCTTCAAGTCGATGTCGCTCGACACGGTCACCCTGGCCGATGCGCTCAAGCTGATGTCGCTGCCCCGGGTGGTCGGCACGGACGCCGAGGGCGTCGAGATCACCGCGCAGAACGGCCGGTACGGCCCGTACCTGAAGAAGGGCACCGACTCGCGCTCCCTGGAGACCGAGGACCAGCTCTTCGCCATCACGCTCGACGAGGCGCTGGCGATCTACGCCCAGCCCAAGCAGCGCGGGCGGGCCGCCGCCAAGCCGCCGCTCAAGGAGCTGGGCACGGACCCGGTCAGTGAGCGCCCTGTCGTCGTGAAGGACGGCCGGTTCGGCGCGTATGTCACGGACGGCGAGACGAACGCGACGCTGCGGACCGCCGACAGCGTCGAGGACATCACGCCGGAGCGCGGTTACGAACTGCTCGCCGAGAAGCGTGCCAAGGGCCCGGCGAAGAAGAAGACGGCCAAGAAGGCTCCGGCCAAGAAGTCGGCGGCGAAGAAGACGGCGGCCAAGAAGACCACGACGGCCGCGAAGAAGACGGCATCGAAGACCACGACGAAGAAGACGGCGTCGAAGACCGCGGCGAAGAAGGCTCCTGCCAAGAAGGCCGCTGCCCAGCAGACGGGCGCATCCGCAGCCGGCGACGAGTAGCACCGGAGCGGACTCGTCGGCCCACCGCTGACCCCGGTTCCGCGCCCGTGGTGTGGAGCCCGCGGGTCGGCCGGCTGGGCCGGGCGCACGGTGAACCGGTGTGCTGTACACCGGAGTCCGCCCCGCCGGGGTCCTGGTGCGGGTGAGCCGGGTGAGATCGAACGGCCGGTACGGCGCGTCCCCGAGGGGCGCGGCGTACCGGCCGCCCAAATGTTCGGGGGGCCCGCCAGGGACCTGACCCTTCCGGATAGGCTGGTCGGATGACGCGAGCCGAGCAGCCAACGGTCGTGAGCCCCACCTCCGACGAACTAGCCGCAGACTCACGCGAGCGCGCCGTCCGAGCTTTGTTGCGTATCCCCCCGCTCCGGCGGTTGTGGAGCGCCCAGCTCGTCGGCAATATCGGCGACACCCTCGCCCTACTCGTGCTGCTGCTTCTTTCGTTGCAGGCGGCGGTCGCGCAGGAATCCTTCGGGGGCGGGTACCGCGGTGCCGCCTTCGCCGTAGCCGCCGTATTCGGCGCGCGGGCCCTTGCCACCTTGCTCTTCGGGGCCGTACTGCTCGGCCCGGTCGCCGCGCTCACGGCGCCGAACGGGCCGCTGGACCGCCGCTGGACCATGATCGGCGCGGACGGCCTGCGGGTCGCCCTGCTGATCATCGCCCCGCTGTGGGTCAACTGGACGCCGGCCAACGCGCCCGCCGCCCTGCTGGCCACGGTCTTCGTCGTGGGCGTCGCCGAGCGGTTCTGGACGGTCGCCAAGGAGAGCACCGCACCCGCGCTGCTGCCGAAGCCGCCGCCCGAGAGCGTCGCGGTGCGGGGTCTGCCCGACCATCTCGAAGCGCTGCGCAGGCTCTCGCTGCGTACCGCCTTCCTCGCGATTCCGGCGGCCGCCGCCGTACTGCTGGTCGCCACGCTGATCAGCAAGCTGCTCGGATCGGGCATCGACTGGTTTTCCCTGCACCAGGCCGCGCTCGGCTCCTACGCCGCTGCCGGTCTCTTCGCCGCGTCCGTTTCGACGCTGTACTTCCTCGAACTGCCCGACGGCCAGACGCCGCGCGCCCGTTCCCCGCTGGAGGGACTGCGCCGCCCCGCGGGCCCCAACGGCCCCGACAAGGGCCGCACGGGCAGCGTCCCGCTGCTGATCCTGGCGGCCGCAGCCGTCGCCGGAGCCATCGCTTCCGCCACGGCCGTCGCCGTACTGGACGCCATCGACCTGGACGGCGGGCCGGTCGCCTTCGCGCTGCTCGTCCTCGTCCTCATCGCGGGCACGGCCGCCGGTATCCGAACGGCCCCCAAGACCCTCCCGGGTCTCTCGCGCCGCAGGCTGCTCGCCCTGGCGATCACTCTGACCGGTGTGGCGCTGCTGGTGATGGGGCTCGTCCCGGACACCGCGACCGTCGTGCTGATCGCGGCACTCGCCGGCTGGTCGGCCGGTGTCGCGGCGCACACCGCGCACACGCTGGTCGACCAGGAGACCGAGGACAGCAGGCGGGCCCGGACCACCGGGCACCTGCAGGCGGTCGTGCGGGTCGCCGTCGCGCTCGGAGCGATCGTGGCACCGCTGGTCGCCGCCCTGATCGGGCCGCACCACCTCGGCAACGGCAGCTTCGTCTTCGCCCACGGCGGGGCCGCCTTCACGCTGATGCTCGTCGGTGCGCTGCTGCTGCCGGTGGGCGCTCTGGTCCTGGTCAAGGCGGACGACCGTACGGGCGTACCGCTGCGCCACGATCTGCGCGACGCCCTGCGCGGCGGCGCCGACCCTGTCCAGGCCCCCGCAGCGAACGGCTTCTTCCTCGCCCTCGAAGGGGGCGACGGGGCCGGCAAGTCCACCCAGGTCGAGGCGCTCGCGGAGTGGATCCGCGCCAAGGGCCACGAGGTCGTCGTCACCCGCGAACCGGGTGCGACACCGGTCGGCAAGCGGCTGCGTTCGATCCTGCTGGACGTGGCGTCGGCCGGTCTCTCCAACCGCGCGGAGGCGCTGCTGTACGCCGCGGACCGCGCCGAACACATCGACTCGGTCGTCCTGCCCGCCCTGGAGCGCGGCGCGATCGTCATCTCCGACCGCTACATCGACTCGTCGGTGGCCTACCAGGGCGCGGGCCGTGAGCTGGCGCCGACCGAGATCGGCCGTATCAACCGCTGGGCGACCGGTGGTCTCGTACCGCATCTGACGGTGCTGCTCGACGTCTCACCCGAGGCCGCGCGTGAGCGCTTCACGGAGGCGCCCGATCGGCTGGAGTCCGAGCCGGCCGAGTTCCACCAGCGGGTACGGGCCGGGTTCCTGACGCTGGCCGCCGCCGACCCCGGTCGCTACCTGGTGGTGGACGGGGCGCAGGAGCCGGACGCGATCACCACGGTCGTACGCCACCGTCTCGACCAGCTGCTGCCGCTCTCCGAAGCCGAGATCAAGGCTCAGGAGGAGGCGCGGAAGGCGGCCGAGGAGGAGGCCCGCAGGAAGGCCGAGGAGGAAGCGGCCCGCAAGGCGGAGGAGGAGCGGCTGGAGCGGGAGCGCCAGGCGCAGCTCGCCAAGCTCCGGGCCGAGGAGGAGGAGCGCAAGCGCCGCGAGCTCGAAGAGGCGCGGCGGCGCGAGGAGGAGCGCCAGGCCGAGGAGGCACGCCGTCAGGCCGAGGAGGCCAGGCGGCTCGCCGAGGAGGAGCGGCTCCGCCGCGAGGCCGAGGAGCAGGCACGGGAGCAGGAGCAGGAGCGGCTCCGCAAGCAGAAGGAAGAGCAGGAGCGGCTCCGCGCGGAGGCCGAGGAGCGCCGCAAGGAGAAGCAGCGCAAGGCGGAGCAGGCGCTGCTGCGGGCCGAGGAGGTCCGCAGGCAGGCCGAGGCGGAGGCCGCCGAGGCGGCACGGACGGCGGCGGCTTCGGCCGACAGCGGGCTGGCGGACGGCGGGCCGTACGGGGAGGGCTCCGGCGACGGGACCCCCGGCGACGGGACCACCGGCTACGCGACCACCGGCCACGCGACCACCGACAGCGGGACCACAGACGGTGGGAGCACCGGCCACGGGACCACCGACAACGAGACGACGGTCGAGACTCGTATGGTGGGCGCCAACGAGGTGACCCAGCCGGTCGAGGTGCGGCCCGCACCGTCGTCGTCCGACTCGGACGAGACCACGGTCATCCCGAAGTTCACGGATGAGCCGGGGGAGAGCGGGGCGTCCGGTACGTCCGGCTCTTCGGGCCACACGGGCAACTCGGGCCACACGGGGTCCTCGCGCGCCGAGCACTCCGGGCAGGCTTCGCCGTCGCAGGGCTCCGCACGTTCCGGCCGGTCGGCGGGTCCTTCGTGGGCCGCGCGGCTGTCCGATCCGGCGGAGCAGCCGGAGTCGTCGGGGCAGACGGAAGGGACGGGTTCCGGTTCGGGTTCCCGGTCCGGGGCTCAGGGCTCCACCGCGGACTCGGAGGAGACCACAGTTCTGCCGCAGGCCCAGCTGCGGGGAGCCACCCCCGCGGACCGGGTGCCTCCGGGGTACTTCCGGGACGAGCACCCCACGCAGACGCAGCAGACGCCTCCGGAGAACGCGAACGAGCGGACGCGTGAGCTGCCGCAGATCGATCCGGACCGCCCGCGCCGCCGCTCGGACTGGGCGGAGGAGACCCCGCTGGACGACCTGCCCACGCTGGCCGACGAACTGCTGGGCTCGGACCGTGAGGACGAGGACCACGACAACAAGGGCAGAGGCCAGGGCAAGGGCCGACGCTGAGGCAGGCACCCCCGCGGGCCCGGAGAACATCACCGTCCTCCGGGCCCGCGGTGCTGTGCTGCGCGGCCGGACACCGCACCCGCCGGACCGGGACGGACCGTGCTGTCAGACCCCTGCGCCACAATGGAGACCGCACGGCGCCGCACGCAGTACGGCGGAAGTGCACGGCAGGGCCGGACCGGCACACCAGGACCGCCGAGGGCGAAGCGAAGGCTGAAGCCCCGGCCGGCAGGAGAAGAGGGGGGCGACCACATGCCCGTATGGGACGACCTCGTCGGCCAGGAGCGCGTCCGGACGCAGCTCGCCGCCGCCGCCCGTGACGCCGACGCGCTCGTCACCGCGGGTGCCACGGACACCTCCGCCGACGGCACATCGAAGTCGACCATGACGCATGCCTGGCTGTTCACGGGACCGCCAGGCTCGGGCCGGTCCACCGCGGCCCGTGCCTTCGCCGCCGCCCTCCAGTGCGTCAGCCCCGACCGGGCGCTCGGTGGCGTCCCGGGCTGCGGTTTCTGCGAGGGCTGCCACACGGCCCTCGTCGGCACGCACGCGGATGTCGAGGTCGTCCGTACCGACCAGCTCTCCATCGGGGTGAAGGAGACACGGGAGCTTGTCCGCCGCGCCCAGCTCTCGCCTGCGGTCGGCCGCTGGCAGGTCATCGTCATGGAGGACGCGGACCGGCTCACCGAGGGCGCGGGGAACGTGCTGCTGAAGGCCGTCGAGGAGCCCGCTCCCCGTACGGTGTGGCTGCTCTGCGCGCCGTCGCTTGAGGATGTGCTGCCGACCATCCGCTCCCGGTGCCGCAATCTGACGCTCCGTACACCGCCTGTGGAGGCGGTGGCCGACATCCTCGTCAGACGGGACGGCATCGAACCGCAGGCCGCCATGGACGCGGCCCGCGCGACACAGGGCCACATCGGCAGGGCGCGCCGTCTCGCCACCGACGAGCGCGCCAGGGCCCGGCGCGCCGCTGTGCTCCGGATGCCGTTGCGGGTCGAGGAGATCGGCGGCTGTCTGAAGTCGGCCCAGGAGCTGATCGACGCGGCGGCCGAGGACGCCAAGGAGGTCGCGGAGGGCGCCGACACCAAGGAGACCGAGGACCTGAAGGCGGCGCTCGGCGCGTCGGCCGGGGGGCGGATGCCCCGGGGCACGGCCGGTGCGATGAAGGAGCTGGCCGACCGGCAGAAGCGCCGCTCGACCCGTACGCAGCGCGACACGCTCGACCTCGCGCTGACCGACCTGACCGGTTTCTACCGGGATGTCCTGGCGCTCCAGCTGCGCTCCAAGGTGGCCATCGCCAACGAGGACGTCAGGGACTCGCTGGACCGTATCGCCCTGAGCTCCAGCCCGGAGAGCACCCTGCGCCGGATAGAGGCCATCACCGCCTGCCGCCAGGCACTCGACCGTAACGTCGCACCGCTGCTGGCGGTCGAGGCGATGACGGTGTCCCTCCGGGCGGGGTGAAGAGCGGCGGCAGCGGCACCGAAGGCGGCCGCAGCAGCAGGACCGGCCCGGCACCAGGGTCATTGGACCGGCACCGGAGCCATCGGACCGGGCAGCAGGGTCACGGGTCCCGCATCACGGGCCCCGCATCACCGGTCCCGCACCGGAGTCACGGGCCCGGCAGCCGAGTCCGCGCCGGTTGACCGCTCACTCGTACGGGCCGGAAAAGAGGGCCTGGGGCCGGGGCCGGACTACGCTCCGGGAATGGACTTCAGGCGTCTGCTCTCCACCCCCGTCACCGTGCTGGCCCTGGCCGGACTGCTTGTTTCGGGCTGCTCGTCCGGCGGCTCGGCCCCCGCCACATCGCAGGCCGGCGCCTCGGCGTCCCAGCAGGTCGGGACATCGGAGTCCGCGCCTGCGGCGGATCTGGGCAAGTACTACGGCCAGAAACTGACCTGGCGTTCCTGCGGCGCCCCGGGGTTCCAGTGCTCCTCGATGAAGGTGCCGCTCGACTACGCGAAGCCGTCCGACGGCGACATCAAGCTCGCCGTCTCCCGCAAGAAGGCCACCGGCCCCGGAAAGCGGATCGGCTCCCTGCTGGTCAACCCGGGCGGCCCCGGAGGCTCGGCGATCGACTACCTCCAGGGGTACGCGGGCATCGGCTACCCCGCGGCGGTCCGCGCCCGCTACGACATGGTGGCCATGGACCCGCGCGGAGTCGCCCGCAGCCAGCCCGTCGAATGCCTTACGGGCAAGCAGATGGACGCGTACACGGAGGTCGACCAGACCCCGGACAACGCGGCGGAGACCAAGAAGCTCACCGCGTCGCTCAAGGAATTCGCGCAGGGCTGCGAGAAGCACTCGGCGAAGATCCTCCCGCATGTCTCCACGGTCGACGCCGCCCGGGACATGGACGTGCTGCGCGGAATCCTCGGGGACAAGAAGCTGAACTACGTGGGCGCCTCGTACGGCACCTTCCTCGGCGCGACGTACGCGGGCCTCTACCCCTCCCGGGTGGGCCGGCTGGTCCTGGACGGCGCGATGGACCCGGCGCTGACGTCGCTGCAGATGAACCGCGACCAGACCGCGGGCTTCGAGACCGCCTTCAAGTCCTTCGCGGCGGACTGCATCAAGCACAAGGACTGCCCACTCGGCACCAAGTCCACCGCCGACGCCTCACACCGGCTCGAAGCCTTCTTCTCCCGCCTGGACGCCAAGCCGGTCCCCACCGGCCAGAGCCGCAAGCTGACCGAGTCGCTCGCCACGACCGGCGTGATCTCGGCCATGTACGACCAGACGTCCTGGCCCCAGCTGCGCACCGCGCTCACCCGCGCGATGGCCGGCGACGGCGCCGGACTGCTCACCCTGTCCGACTCGTACTACGAGCGCGACAGCAAGGGCAAGTACGCGAACCTGATGTACGCCAACGCCGCGGTGAACTGCCTGGACCTGCCCCCCGCCTTCAAGAACCCCGCAGCCGTCACCAAGGCCCTGCCGTCCTTCGAGAAGGCGTCCCCGGTCTTCGGCAGGGGCTTCGCCTGGGCGGCCCTGAACTGCTCCTACTGGCCGCTCCACGCCACCGGCACCGCCCACCGCATCACGGCGAAGGGCGCGGCCCCGATCGTGGTGGTCGGCACGACCCGCGACCCGGCCACCCCGTACAAGTGGGCGAAGGCCCTGGCCGCCCAGCTGTCCTCCGGCACACTGCTCACCTATGACGGCGACGGCCACACCGCCTACGGCCGCGGCAGCGACTGCATCGACACGGCGATCAACAGGTACCTCCTGGACGGCACCCCGCCGAAGAACGGCAAGAAATGCTCCTGACCTGCACAGAGAGGCCCAGCTCAGGCGTGTTCCGAGCACCCCGGGAAACTGTGTAGACTTGGCGTCGCTGCTGACCGCACCATGGTCAGGACGGCGTGCCGCCTTAGCTCAGTTGGCCAGAGCAACGCACTCGTAATGCGTAGGTCTCGGGTTCGAATCCCGAAGGCGGCCCGGAATGACCCCAGGACTCACTCGCCGTGACCTGGGGTTTTTTCATGTCTGCGCCTCCGGCACCAGATGGCCCGACCGGTGTGGGTCGTAGGAGGCCGGGGGGAGCGCGAGGGGAGCGCATTGGGACAGGCGGCGGACAACGGACCGTTTTCCTGGTTGCGCGTGGTGCGCGCCGCAGGGGCTCGGCGGCGTGATCCTGCGACGCCTACAGGTGCCCTCCCGGCGGCCCCGGAGGGCACCTGCCCAGATGGCTGAGGCGTGGAGCGGTCCGGGCGTTCTTGTTGGGTTGTCGCATCCTGACGAGAAGGGGGCCAATTAGGCTGAAGACGTGCAGGATATCCAGCAGAGGCGGACTTCAAGACTGCAGCGGCTCTGACTGCAGCGGACGTCAGTGACGACGCCGAGATTCCAGTCGGCGTGCTGGCCGAACTCGCCGACGTCAGTGAGACGGTAGCCGAACGCGGCGGATGGAGCATCTGTCCGTGCGGCGCACAGCACGACCAGAGCGAAGTCGACGCGGGTGTGCCCACACCCCTGCGAGCCGATGCCGCGTTTGCCCGCCGCTGGAGGGGCCGCAAGGCGGCGTCTTCAAAAGATCTTGTCAAGGTGGCGCGGTAGCTGCGCATGATGCCTTGGTGGAACATCTCCCTGTCGACGTGCGCGCTTCGCTCCGGCTCTTCGCTTTCTACTTGGCGAACGGCACCCTCGACCTGGACCTGCTCGATGGGTTCGACTATCGCTCGACCGTTTTTCACTCCGGCTCCTCGTTGGAACAGGTCTTCGCGGTCTATAGCAATGTGCTGCAAGTCGACGCCGACGGCATGGTGCTGAACGACGGAGAGGCGCAGTACCGGGTCGCGCAGTGGGTTCGAGTGTGCTGCGACCCGAGCTATCGGGTCGAGCCGCCCTTCGAGGACTGGGAGACGGAACTCCATCTCTGATGACCCGCCCCGCTCACCGACCGTCGGAACATCACGCCCACATCAGGAGCGACGCGAGAGTGACGGCCGCCTGGAAGGACTCCGCGGTCTTGTCGTAACGAATAGCGATGCCGCGCCACTGCTTCAGCCGATTGAAGCAGCGTTCCACTACGTTGCGCTGCCTGTAGCGGCACGGTCTTGGGCAGGCCGGTGGAGCCGGAGGTGGTGAGCAGCGGGCCGGCCCTCGGCGGGGATCAGGGGTTGGCGCAGGCTGTGCCGGCCTGCATGGGACAGCCCTTGGCTAGTGGCTGAGCTTTGCGAACCGGCGCAGGGCCAGCGGGAAGAACACCGCCAGCAGGGCCAGTGGCCATAGCACGGAGGCCCAGACGTGGCCGGATTCGCCGCCGACGCTGCCGGTCAGGTCCCGTACCGCCGTAGCGGTCCGGGACATGGGATTCCACTGGACCGCCGTGCCCAGCCAGTCCGGCATGGACTCGGGAGTCGCGATCGCGTTGGACAGGAAACCCACCGGCCAGACCAGGATCTGCACGGCTTGCACGAGTTCTGGTTTCCCGGCCACCAGCGCCAGATGGATACCGATCCACAGCATCGCGAACCGGAACAGCAGCAGCAGCCCCACGGCGCCCAGGAATGTGCTCGCTGTCGTGTGGGGCCGCCAGCCGATCGTGTACCCGATTCCGATCATCACGGCGAGGCTCAGCGCCGACTGCAGCATGTCCGCCGCCGAACGGCCCACCAGAACAGCGCCGTTGGCCATCGGCATGGAGCGGAAGCGGTCGATCACGCCCTTGTTGAGGTCCTGAGTGACCGCGATCACCGTGCTCTCCAGGCCGAAAGCCATGGTCAGCGCGAGTGTTCCGGGCACCAGGTAGTCGATGTAGTCGCCGCCGACGTCCCGGCCGCCGCCGATCAGATAGCCGAACATCAGCAGGATCATCACGGGGAAGACCACACCGACGGCCACCTGAACCGGCTGCCGTCCCCAGTGGGCGAGTTCCCGCCCGGTCATGGTCCAGGAGTCGCTCAGGGCGTGGGCGAGGCCGCCGCCGTCACGTACCAGGTTCGTTCCGCTCGCCGCGCTCATACCGCCTCCTTGGCCTGCGTCACGTCCGCCACCGACTCGTCGGAGTGCCCCGTCAGCCGCAGGAACACCTCGTCCAGGGTGGGCCTGCGCAGCGCGACGTCCTCAGCCTCGATGTCCGCCGTCTCCAGGGCCCGCACGACCTGGGTGAGTGCGCTCATCCGGTCTGCGACCGGAGCGCTGAACAGCCGGCGATCGACGTCCACCGAGACGTCCTCGGCGGGGAACGGCAGCAGGGCCACCGCGGCGTCCAGCTGCCCGGCGTCGCGCAGTACGACGTCGATGCGGTCCCCGCCGGTGCGGGCCTTCAACTCGTCGGCGGTGCCGTCGGCGATGACCCGCCCCCGGTCGACCACCGAGATGCGGTCGGCCAACTGGTCTGCCTCCTCCAGGTACTGGGTGGTCAGCAGTACGGTGGTGCCGCCGCCGACCAGGGAGCGCACCGAGGCCCACACCTCGGCTCGGCTGCGTGGGTCGAGTCCGGTGGTCGGCTCGTCCAGGAACAGCACCTCCGGCTCGGTGATCAGCGAAGCGGCGAGGTCGAGCCGCCGCCGCATACCGCCGCTGTACCGTTTGACCTGCTTGCTGCCGGTGTCCGTGAGGCTGAAGCGCTCCAGCAGTTCGTCGGCGCGGGCGCGGGCGCGTCGAGCGCCGAGGTGGTAGAGCCGACCGAACATCTCCAGGTTCTGCCGACCGCCGAGTTCCTCGTCGAGCGCGGCGTGCTGGCCGAGCAGACCGGTGCGTGCGCGCACACGGCCGGCCTGCTTCAGGACGTCGTACCCAGCCACCTCCACACGGCCCGAGTCCGGCCGCAGCAGGGTGGTCAGTACCCGTACCGCGGTGGTCTTGCCCGCACCGTTCGGACCGAGCAATCCATGCACGGTGCCGCGTCCCACCCGAAGGTCCAGCCCGTCCAGGGCGGCCTTCTTGCCGTATCGCTTGCGTACGCCTTCGACGACGATCCCGTCGGCCATGCGTCTCCTTCGACTCCATAGTCAAACTTGACTACTGCTCGTCGAACGGAGTAAACGCCCCTTCGGCGAGTTAGTCAAACTTGATTAGAGTGCGCCACGGTACGGGCCTGCCACCAGGCAGAAACCAACCCTCACCATGCGCCCCCGGGGTGCAGATCTCTCGTCGCGTAGGGGTTTCGCTCCCCCTCCGCGAGCACCGCGTGCACCCCCGCGAACGGCTCGCCCTCATCGGCTGAATGGATCCACAGGTTCATGATCTCGCCGATGTGCCCGAGCTGGCCCGGGCCGCCCTGGAGCGTGTAGTACGCGGTGACCGCCTTGTGCCACACCCTTCCCCGTCACTTGGTACTCGGTGCGGGGCGGGCCGCTGGCCGTGGACGGTGCGCTCTCGTGCGCGTGCAGCAGTCCCTGTTTCTCCATCTGCTTCAGAGCGTGGTAGATCGAACCCGGTTTGGCGTTGGACCACTCGTGCGCGCCCCAGTACTCCAGGTCGTTGCCTACCTGGTAGCCGTGGGCCCGCCCGTGCCGACGCACCGCGCCCAGAACGAGGAGACGGATTGCTGACATGCGTTCCAGGTTATGGCGCCGGCGGCGCACGACTGCGGCGGAGGGCGGGTGGACGCCGGGTCCGCGGCACCGGACCGCATCAACGCTCACGGTCTCGTCTTGCGCAGGTCTCGGGTTCGAATCCCGAAGGCGGCCCTGTAAAAGCCCCAGGACTCACTCGCCGTGACCTGGGGCTTTTGCTTTTGGAAGGGCGCGGGTCTCGCTGTCGCTCAGGAGGACGCGGGGACCCGCAGGGCGTTCCAGGAGGTGGCGCCCGGCCAGCCGTCCGCGTCGGGGCCCGTGTAACCGAGCCTGCGCTGCCACTTGGCGTATGAGGCCCGGTCCGCGTCGGTCCACTGGGGTCCCGGGCCGGAGCTGTAGGCGGAGCAGCCCTCGGCCACCAGGCGTCTGCCCATCGCGGTGACGACGGCCGACTTCGGCTTCTTCCTGAACCAGTCGGCGCCCGGGAACGGCTGGTAGGCGGCGCCCGAGTGGCCCGGGGCCGGGGTGCCGGTGGATGCGCCGGTGGCGAGCCGGGAGCCGATCCGGGTGCGCAGGGAGGCCATGGTGAAGCCGACCGGGTCGATCTTGGTGCTGGTCCACTCCTTGTGGCCGATGACGGAGGCGGCGTGCCAGCCGTGGGCGCGGCAGAGCGCGGCGGACGCCCTGGTGATCGCGGTGAGCTGGGCCTCGGGCCAGGGGTCCCGGCCGTTGCCGAGGTTCTCGCACTCGAAGCCGTAGAAGTGCGTGTTGCCGTCGGTGTTCTGCTGGTTGGGGGCGGGCAGCTTGCTCCTCTCGGCGACGGTGGCGGTCAGTACGTCGGCGTCGCCGAGGCCCGCGTGGTTGGCGCGGCCGTTGCCGACCAGGTGGACGGTGCCGTCCTTGGCGATGACGCCGTGGCAGAGCGGGCCGGGCAGGTCGGAGCGGCCGTTGTAGCAGAGGGCCACGGTGGCGGCGGTGCCCGAGGTGACGGTGTGGTGGATCATCACACCGTTCACCGGGCCCCAGGCGCCCTTGGAGTTGCGGTTGTGGGTGCGCCAGCCGGGGTGCTCGACGACGGTGACGCCTTCCTTCTTCAGGGCCGCGACGAGAGCGTCGGCGGAGAGAGGGATGGCCATGGGGATTCCTCCGGAGGGGGTGGGGCGGAGTGGGTGGGGCGTTTGTCGGGCGGTGTGCGTTGGAGGGTGCGCGGGGGGCCACCGTCGTCCCGGAGGACGGCGGCGGCCCGCGGCGGTAAGGACCCCGGCGGCGGCCGGTCAGCGGGGCAGGACCTCCCACAGGGTGAGGGCAGCGACCGCGACACCGGTGACGGCGCCGATGCTGGCCAGCGGCCAGCGGGCGCGCTCCAGGGCGTCGAGACGGGCTTCGTGGTCGGCGAGTTGCCGGTCGGTCTGGTCGCTGCGCTGCACCAGCAGGGCAAGGGAGCCGTCGGCGCGGGCGAACCCCGCCTCCATGGTCCCTCGGAGCCGCTCCAGTTCCCGGGCGATGGCGACCGGGTCGTTCGCGTCAGTCGGATACATGCGCGGCCGGGGCGGAACTGGAGGCCCCGGTGTCCGGAGTCCCGGGTGACGGAGGGCTGTCGGGCGCGGTCAGCCACGCCGGGAGCAGGGACTGTACGGCGGGAACGGCCATCGCGCGGGACAGCAGGCCGGAGACGGCGAGAGCCGCTCCCACCCACGGCAACGAGCGGGGCAGGGTCCCGCTGTCGACGAGGGCGGGGAGTGCGAGGGCGATCCCCGCGGCGGTCTGGATGACCGTGCGCAGGACGCGGATGGTGGTTGGGGTCATGCGAGCGCCTTTCGCGCGGTGGGGCAGCCGGGGAGCGGGCCCCGGCCAGGCAGGGCGGCAGGACCAAGCCGCTGGGGGCGGTGGGGCCCAGCCGGTGGGGGCGGTGGGGCCCAGCCCGTGGGGCCCTGCCGGGCCGGGCCCCACGGTGAGCGCCCTGCCGGGCTGGGCCCACGGTGGAGCGCCCGGCCCGGCAGGGGGCGAGGCCGGCTGGTGTGGGGTCAGCTGGTGTACGGGACCTTCAGGGCGTTCCAGGAAGTGGCGCCCGGCCAGCCGTCCGCGTCGGAACCGGTGTAGCCGAGCTTCTGCTGCCACTTGGTGTACGAGGCCCGGTCGGCCTCGCTCCACTGCGGGCCGGGGCCGTCGGCGTACGCGGAGCAGCCCTCGGCGACCAGCCGGCCGCCCATCGCGGCCACGATCGTCGAGCGGGGTGCCGATGTGAAGAAGGGCTGGCCGGGGAAGGGCTGGTAGTGCACGGCGCTCGCGCCCGGCGCGCCCGCGAGCAGGGCGGCCACCCGGGTACGCATCGACGCCATGCTGAAGCCCTTCGGGTCGATCTTCTGGCTGGTCCACTCCAGATGGCCGATGACCGATGGGGCATGCCAGCCGTGCGCACGGCAGATCGCGGCGGACACCCGGGCGATGCCTTCGAGCTGCGCCTCGGGCCACGGGTCGGAGCCGTCCCCGAGGTTGATGCACTCGAAGCCGTAGAAGCGGGCGTTGCCGTCCGTGTCGTCCTTGTGGGGGGCGGGCAGCGCGGTCTCGTTGACGACGGCGGTCAGTACGTCGCCGTCGCCGAGCCCGGCGTGGTTGGCGCGGCCGTTGCCGACGAGGTGGACGGTGCCGTTCTTGTCGATGACGCCGTGGCACAGCGGGCCCGGCAGGTCGGAGTCGCCGTCGTAGCAGTAGGCGACGGAGCTGTCGGTGCCCGAGGTGACGGTGTGGTGGACGATGACGCCGTTGACGGGGCCCCATGCTCCCTTCGTATTGCGGTTGTGGGTGCGCCAGTCGCCGTACTCGACGACGTGGACACCTTCGGCGGTCAGGGCGCTGACCAGGGTGTCTGCGGTGAGTGGGATGGCCATGGTGGCGGCTCCTCGGGGTGCGGGGTGTGAGATGGGCGGTGCGGGGTGTGGGATCGGGCGGGGCCTGCGGTACGGACGGTCGGCGGGGCCCGGGTACCGGACGAGCCCGGCGTACGCCCGGTCAGGAGACTGCGGCCCAGATGGCGTTGGCGTCCGCGACGATGGTGGACGGGGTGAACGAGGTGGGCAGCGAGGTCTGTCCGGTGGCGGCGAGCCGCGCATGCCGGACGAACTTGCCGGGCATCCGTGCGCTGCCGCCAGGGTTGTTGCCGACACTGGCGCCCACCATGAAGGCGGGACCGTTGGTCTTCGGGTCGGGCCCGTTGACCAGGAGCGCCACCCAGTAATTGCCCGCGGTGGCGACGTACGGTGTCGTCAGCTTGAGGACGGCGGTGGTACCCGGGGTCTGGCCGATCAGTTTGTCGAGGGTGCCGGTGACACCGACCCGGCTGCCCGAGCTGTTGTACAGACCGGCGTACGAGGTGGCGGCGAGGGTGCCGCCCGCGTAACCGGGCACGTAGAAGACGACGTTGGTGAGGGTCGCGCCGGTCGTCAGCGGTACGCCGACCAGATAGACGGTGCCGTTGATGCAGTACTGCGGGTTGGTCACGGAGGACGTCGCCGGGTCGAACGCCCAGGACTTGAAGCCGAGGGCGGCCGGCGTCCAGGTCCCGGACGAGGCCACCGTGTCCACGTACGAGCGGCGCACCAGCTGGTCGCCACCGACCGGGTCGGCGGTGACCGTGGGGACGGTGGAGAACGTCTTGGCGCCCGCGACCGTCTGGTCACCGGTGAGCAGGACGGCCTGGTCGGCGCGGACGGCGGAGAGGTCGGCGGCGGTCAGGGCGACCGTGCCGGTCTGTCCGTTGACGGAGAGGACGGGCGCCGTGCCGAGCCCCATGTACCGGGCGTCGCCGGTGGCCTCGGTGAGCGCGCCCAGGTCGGCGGCGGCCAGCGTGACGGTGCCGGTCCTGCCGTTGACGGAGGTGACGCCTTCGCCGGTGCCGGCCGGCAGTTGGGCCAGCGGTACCTGGCCGGCTGCGTCGAGCTGGGCGACCCCGCCGGCCTGCCCGGCTGCCGACGTGGCGAGGGCGCCGACCTCGGTGGCGGTCAGGATGATGTCCGCCTCGGCGTGCCCGTTGACCGAGCGGACCGGGCCGGCCGGTCCCGCGGGCCCCGGCTCGCCCTGCGGTCCGGCGGGGCCGGGCACGGAGACGTACTGGGTCCCGGCCGGGTCGGCGGGGGCGATGTCGGCGAGGTCGACTTCGGGGACGGTGGCCGAGAGGGCGATGTGGTACGTACGGGTCCGGCCGACCCCGTTGAGCCGCTCGGTGACGGTGTACGTCCAGCCGAACGGGTTCCAGCCCTCGGCGTCGGTGGCCGGAAGCACCACATCGATACGGCCCTCGGAGTCGAGAGCCGCGGTGGCCGGGCCGCCGACGAACAGATCGGCCTCGGAGTGGGTGAGCAGAGCCGGTGGCTGGAACTCGACGGTGCCGCTGAGCGGGTGGCCGTCGAGGGAGAGGTACTGGGCGGTGAGCCGGACGGTGGGGATGGATTCGGGCAGCACGGAGACTCCGGTATGTCGGGTGTGGGCGTTGGGAGTTGGACATTGGGGGGTACGGGGTGGGGGGGCGTCGGCCCCGTACGGGACCGGGCGGTGGTGGGGCGCCCGCCCCGTACGGGAACCGACGGCGCGGTGCGGGTGCGGGTGTGGGAGCGGTGCGGGTCTCGGTGTCGTACGGGACCGGACGACGGTCAGGGTGCGGGTGATGTACGGCCGCATCCCGGTGTCGTACGCAGCCGACGCCACCAGGTCCGCCCCCGGGCAGACCCGGATGAACCCGGACGGACCCGGGCTGGGACGGGGCTAGGACTGCACCCCGTACAGCCCGCGCGGCAGGCAGGCGACCGTGCCGCCGGTGGCCGGGGCCTTGGCCTGGATCTCGAAGGACAGCGCGTCGCCGAACGACGCGGGAAGGTCCTCCACCAGGGTCACGGTCAGAGCCACCGTCTGTCCGGCGGCCCCGGTGAGGGTTTGTTCGTCGCCGACCGGCTCACCGTTGACCAGCAGCCGGACGGCCGCACCCGCGGCCCCCGAGACGGCGATCACGCAGTACACCTTGGGGTGCTGGGCGAAGCCGGGGCCCGCATAGAGCGTGGTCCAGTCGGTGGCGGTGGTGGACTCCCAGCCCGCGGCGCCCACCGGGACCGGTGTCGGGAACGGCAGATAGGGGCGGGCCAGGCCGCCCCGCGCCGAGTCGGTGGCCAGGACCGTCTGGCCCTTGTGGTCGAGGATGCGCAGCGCCTGCACCGGCGAGTTCACCGGGTCGGCCGTGACCAGGGAGAGTGCCAACGAGCCGTCGTCGCGCCGGAGTTCGAGGCCCTGCTGGTAACGCTGAGTCTCACTGTCGCGGTCCGGCTGCACCCGGCCGGCCAGCAGCAGGTCCTCGCCCAGCGAGGTCCGGACACGGAGACGGCCCTGGTCGCCGACCACGATGTCGCCGTTGCCGACCTGGTTCATCGGCGGACTGCTGTTGGCGCTCGCCATCAGCCCGCGGATACGGCGCTCGATGTCCCGGATACGGTCCAGGAGATCGGTGGGGATGGTGGCCATGTCTCACACCCCTTCCAGATAGAGGGTCGCCGTCTCGGCCTTGGTGCGCTGCGGCGGCTCCACCGCGATCCCGACGATCCGGTACCGCTCGTCCTGCGGTTCCTGGTGCCACAGGTCCCGCAGCCGCAGCCGGATTCCCGCGCCCAGCAGCGCCGGGCTGATCCGGCCGTCAAGACGCACGGTGATCTCCGGGATCACCTCGGGCATGCGCTGACGGGCCAGTTCGGCCTGGGCCAGCGAGCGCAGGGTGGCCGTGTCGGTGACCCCGCTGTGGTCCGACGTGGACTCCAGCCGCGGCCAGCCGTCCGCCAGGTCGCCGGGCGACTCGACGGACACGGTGAGCGGCTGGGACTCCTCCGACTGGTCCGTGTTGGGCGAGTCGCCGCGCGCCACCCACACATCGGCCTGCACCGTCGAGTCGGCCGGCAGGCTGTACGTGATGACCTGGCCCGGGTGGTCGAGGACGATGTCGGACGCGCTGCTGGTGATGGCCGGATGGCCGAGCTGGAGCCGCTTGGCGCGCCGGCCCTCGGCGTCCCGGTAGCAGTGCACCCGCCACTCGAAGCCGTCGGCGAGCTGCGCCTGCTGGTCCAGGAGTTCACGGATCCGGGTGAGCGAGGAGTAGGCGAAGGCGCAGTCCCGCGCCACCCCTGACATCTCGTGCCCGAGCTGGATGCCGATGTCCCCGCCCTGCTGGTCCTGGGCGTGGGCCACCAGCATCCGGGCGATCTCGAACTGGTCAAGACCCGTGTACGAGAGAGGGAACGCGAGGATGCGGTGGTCCAGGTACGAGTCGAAGGTGCCGGCCTGGAACTCCACCTGGACCCGGCCGCGTTCGTCGGACGACGGGGTGCACGTCCACAGCACCCCGCCCCACCAGATGTCTCCGTCACGCTCCAGCCACACCGCGGTCCTGCCGGGCACCAGCGCGGCGCGGGCCCGGCCCGCCAGTGCGGCGTCCGGCAGCGGGACCGTCGCCGACAGCGACCCCGACTTGCCGATGTAGTCGTCGAACTTGGTCTCCGTCAGCGGCAGTACGTCCAGCACCCGGTCGGTGCGCAGATCGCAGAAGACCGCACGGTAGACGGGGGTGAGCGGGGTGTACGCCGTACGGGGCGAACTTGTCACGCCGCCCTCCTCAGAGCATCGGGTCGACGCGGACGAACCGGTTGTCGAACCAGTGGTTGTTGGTCGTGGCGCTGGAGGAGTATGCCGAGACGGCCGCGTACTGGGCGCCCGCCGAGAGCCCGCTGACCTGGAAGACGGTGGTCACCGACTGGCTGCCACGCCCGGTGTCGATGGCGGAGCGGGTCTCGTCGGCGCCCAGACCGGTGACCAGGACGCCTTCCTTGCGGATGTTCGCGGACATCCGGCCCCAGCCGCCCTCGATGGACGGCTGGCCCTGGAAACCCACGGTGACCAGTACCTTCCCGGACACCGGGGCGGTGAAGGTGGCGGTGATCGTCGGCCCGGTGGTCCCGGTCACCGTCTCGGACCAGGTGGTGGTCTTGCAGTAGCCGCCGTCGGTGTTGTACGCGAACACCGGGCTGGGCAGGGCGAGCATCCAGGCGGTGCCGCTCCAGCGCTCCAGACGGCCGTTGTTGTCCCGGTACTGGCCGACGTAACCGCCGGTGGCGAGCTGCCCGGTCGGGGCGATCCCGCCGGTCTGGCCCGGGTAGCTCACCCACTGCGAGCCGTCCCAGCGCTGGAGCTGGCTGCCGGTGTCGCGGTACTGGCCCGGGTAGCTGCCCGCCTCGGCGGTGTTCCCGTACAGCGGCAGGATGCCCCCGACGGCGACGGTGCTGGTGCGCAGATTGGCCACGGCGCCGGCCCAGGCGAGGCCACCGGTGCCGACCGACGCGCCGGCCGGGACCTGCACGGTCGCCAGCGGCAGGGCGGCGTCGGGCGCCACCGGGGCCTGCGGGGTGCCGGCCGGGGCGCCCTGGATGATCTCCAGGACGGCCTCGGTGCGGCCGGTGTTGTCGTACTGGGCGTCGTAGATCCGCAGCACCACGAGGTCGATGCGCGGGTTGTTGGCGTCACCGTCGGCGAAGACCACGGTGGTGTAGTCGGTGAGGACGACCGGGTACGCACCGGCCGCCGCGGAGCCCTGGACGACGGCCCGGCCGGGGGCGACGGTCGCGGTCATGCCCGCGGTGGAGCTGAAGACGTAGAACGCGGACATCAGGGACTTGCCGTCGGGCGAGCCCGGGATGATGCCGCCGCGGCTGGTGAGTCCGCTCGTCGGGGTCATGGTGCCGGTCGGGGCGAGCCGGGTGTCGGCACGGGACTGGCCGGACTCGGCGTCGGTGCGGTTGACGAGCCATGCGCTGCGTACGGGCATGAGGTCCTCCTGTGAGGGGGCTGCGGATAACAGGAACGTGAATGGAAAGCGGGAACGGAAAGCGGGAACGGAAAGCGGAAACGGAAAGCGGGAACGGAAAGCGGGGACGGGAACGGGAGTGCGGTACCGGCGGGAATGCGGGAGAAGGGGGCGCGGTCCGGTCACCAGTGCCCGTCGCGCCAGCGGACGGTGACGGACGCGGCCGGGGACGGGGTCGTGTCGTCCGAGCGGAACGCCAGGTCGGTGGTGCCGGGCTCCAGCTGGAACAGCTGCTCGGGCGAGGAGTCCGGGGTGGCGGTGTAGATACGGGACGCGGTGTCGTTGAGCAGCACCGTGCCCGTCTCGGTGTTCACGGTGAGGACGTCCCCGGCGCCGAGCGCCAGGTCGTACTGGAGCTGGCGTCCGTCGGAGAGCCGGGTCAGCGACGGCCGCTGTACGGGCCCGCGGAACTCCACGACGGGCCGTACGGAGGCGCCGCCTGCGTTGGCCGCGGCGATCGATCCGGCGGCGCCGGCCGCGCCCCAGTCCAGGGGCCACCGCAGACCGGAGCCCGCAGTGTCGTCCCAGGCCAGACCGGATTCGCCGACCGGCAGCCCGGTCACCGCCTCGTGCAGCACGGTCCCGTAGCGGCGCGGGTCGGTGGCCGTCCACTGGAGGCTGACCTTGGCGAACCCCTGCAGGGCGTACGAGCGGTCCTGCGGGACGACCCGGCGGCTGACCCGGGCGCGGACCGCCAGGGTCTCGCCCAGCAGGCGTACGGCGAGCCAGCGTTCCTGGCCGTCGGGGCCGGTCGCGGAGCGGAACGCGGTGGCGGTGGCGAGCGGGTCGGTGCCGGCCGGGGGCGCCAGCCAGACGGTGGCGCCGATCAGCCGGGGCTGGGCCCAGCGGTCGCCGGGCCAGGCGCCGTGCTGGTCGGGCCGGAGCACGTCACCGAGGTCAAGCTCGGGCAGGTCGTCCCAGCCCGTGATGCCGGTGCGGTCCACCGGGTAGGCCGTGCCGGTGCCCATGAGGAGTCCGCCCCACTGGATCTGCCCGTCGAGGGTGATCAGGGAGCCGGGGGCGGTGTCGTCGGTGAGTGCGGCGGTGGGCGGGAGGGTGGAGACGGTATCGGCCATGTCGGGCCGTCACCTCACTTCGGGGTGGGGTACGGGGGGTACGGGCAGGTACGGCGCAGGGCGGTACGGATGTGCGGCTCGGGGCAGGGAGGTGTCCCGGGCGGTACGGATGTGCGGCTCGGGGATACGGAGGCGTCCCGGCAGGCCGAAGCGGCGCGCGGCGGGGCGCCGGGCGGGGCAGGCCGTAGCGAGCCGCGAGGTACCGGCGGGGGCCGGATCGCAGGGGGTGTCAGGCCGCGGTGCGGTGCAGGAAGAGCAGATCGTCCGCGATGGTCAGCGGGCTGCTGCCCTCGCGCTCCTCGTACACCCGGACCCCGGGGCGGCCGGCGAAGAAGGCGGGCCCGGTGGTGGCGGACGCGCCGGACGGCGCGGGGAGGAAGCGGCCGAGCGAGAAGAGCGGCTGCACGGCGGAGGCGCCCGGCACGGCGGCCGGGAGGACGACGCCGCCTTCGGCGAGCTGCGGGATCTTCGACAGGTGCACGCCGAACTTCTTGCCGAAGAAGCTGAAGCTCAGATGGTTGAGCCCGTCGATGATCCAGTTGGCGAAGGCGATCAGGCCCTTCACGGGCCCGGTGATCACCCCGGCGACGGTCTGGATACCGGTGGAGAGGAAGTTCCCCATCCCGTGCAGCGACTTCGACATGGCGTCGCGTACCCGGGTGAAGGCCGAAGGGAGCGTCCTGGTCAGCCAGTTCATGGTGGGCTGGATGGCTCCCTTGAAGCCGTTCCAGGCGCCCTTGACGATCGAGGTGACGGCGCGGGTCGCGGTGGAGATCGCGCTTCCGGCGCCCTGGAACCCCGAACCGATCGCGGCGCCCAGGGCCTTGAGGACGGAGCCGACGGTCTTCCGTACACCGTCGAACACCGCGGAGACGGTCTTCGCCCAGCCTTGGATGACCGGCGCCATGAACGCCCAGGCGGCCTTGAAGCCGTCGAGCGCGGCCTGGAAGACCTGCTGGATGATCTTCTGGCCGGTCTCGGAGTTCACCGCGTAGTCGACGAGATAGGCGACCAGCGGGGTGACGATCCCGAGGATGAAGCCCAACGGGTTCGCCTTCATGGCTGTGTTGACGGCGGTCATGGCGATCGAACCGAGCGTCATCGCGGTCCCGAAGAGGGTCATGAACTTGGTGACCTTCGGGGTGTAACTGCCGAGCAGGTCCGTCACGGACCCGAAGACCCCGGCCCCGGCGGCGAGGGCCCCGAGCACTCCGAGCGGGCCCCGGACCTTCGTGGCTCCTGCGCGGATGCGGGTGGCGGCGGTGGTGGCGGAGCGTCCGACCCTGCGCACCGCGGTGGCGGCCTGCGTCGTTGCCGTACGGAGACGGCGCACCGCCGGTGCGGCGGTGTCTGCCCGGGTCGTCATCGTGCGGACGGGGGCCTGAACTCCGACGAGTCCGCGCCGCATGGTCTGGACGGCTGTGCCTGTCTGGAGGGCCACGGTCCGGAAGGTGTTCAGGAAGGCTGCGGGGCGGGCCCCGCCGGAGGTGGGATCCCGCCGGACGCTGGTCGTCCGCGTGCCCTTCATCCCCGCGCCTTGGAGAGGAACAGCAGGGCGGTGGCGGTGTCCTGGAGGCTGCTGCTGGTCGCCTCGTAGTACTGCTCGATGTAGAAGCCGCCGTCGCTCGCGGCGGCGCCGGTGCCGGTCTGGCCGGCGCGGGTGGTGTGGCCGAGCAGCCTGCTCAGTTTGGAGAGCGGCAGGACGGCCTCGGCCTCACCGGCCTCGGCGACGATGGTGTGCACGCCGCCGTTCTGCGGCTGGACGATGCCGCCCTGGGCGAGGCGGGGGATGGTCGGCAGATGGATGCCGAAGGACTTCCCGCCGACGACCGGCACCCAGCCGGGTACGGAGACCCGGATGCCGTTGAGCTTGCCGATGGCCGAGTTGATCAGGCCGATGACGGCGTTGATCGGGCCGGTGACAGCACCCTTGATGGCGCCGAAGGCACTGCTCGCGATGGACTTGAGACCGTTCCAGGCGCTGGACAGCTTGCTCCTGACGGCGGTGAAGGCCGCCGGCACGACGCTCTTGATCCAGTTGACCACCGGCGAGATGACGGACTTGATGCCGTTCCAGACCGCGGTGACGACCTTCTTCACGGCGTTCATGGCCGTGGTGATGATGGACTTCCAGAGATTGAAGTAGGTCTTGATGACGGTCGCGACCGCCTTGACGACCACCGAGACCGCCGTCTTGATCCCGTTCCACACCTTCTTCATCAGCGCCCCGGCGGCCTGCATGACCGGGCCGACGGCCTTCATCACGCTGGTGATGACACTCTTGATGACGCTGAAGGCGGTATTGAGGATCTTCTGCATGGTCTTGGACTGCATCGCCATGTCCACGATCTTGGCGATCAGCGGGGCCAGCAGCGCCATGAGGACGCCGATGAGGTTTCCCTTCATCGACTTGTTGAGCCCTTGCATGCCCTTGTCGGCCTTGGCCGCACCGGTCTGGAACTTGCCTATGCCGGCTCCGCCGGTCTGCCCGGACTTGCCGGCCTTGGTGACGGACTTCTCCGCCTTGTCGGCTGCCAGTTGGAGCGACTTCAGCTCCTTGGCGGACTGCTGGGACGAGGACTTGATGCTGTTGATACCGCTGTTAGTGCTCTGTGCGCTCTGCTTCAGGCCGGTCGCCGACCGGCTGGCCTGGTCGAGGTTGGTCTTGAAGCCGCGGAGGCTGTCGGAGGCCTTCTTGAGTGTGGCTGTGAACGCCATTCCATGTCCGATCGTTCATCGGCCTGTTCAGCCGACCGGCTGGCGGCCGGAGGGTGGGTGAGGGCGTGCGCCGCCGATGGGCGGTCAGGCGAACTCGGCGAGCAGCCCGTCGACTTTGGTGTGCAGGCTGCCGATCGCGGTGTCGAGCTTCCGGGTCGCCGCTTCGATCCTCGCGACCGAGCGGTTGGTCCACTCGGTATCCGGGGCATTCATCTGTGTGACCTCGGTGCTTTCGAGTTTAGGCAGGCCCCGTTTGGTCGTGCCGATCTTCTTTCCTTTTCCCTCCAGGAATTTTTGCAGTGCGACGTCGAACTGGATGAGCTTCACGCCGAGTGTTCCGACGAGTGCGAGTCCCAGTGTCACGACCGTCGTCATCGAGAATGACGAAGTGGCGAGGCTCTTTACGCTGTCCACGATGTCCTTGCCCAGGATGCCCGACAAAAGAGTTTCGATGGATCCGGGCTCTGGTTTCTTCTCTTCTTCGGGGGCCTTCGCCCCTGTTCCGGTGGATGACTTCTTCAGTGCAGCGATCTGTTTGGCTATGTATTCCTCGGTGGCCAGTCGGCTCGGCCCCTTTCCCGGAATCGAGTCCTGGACGCCTTTTACAGCCTGCAGAATCTCGGTGTCCTTGGCGAGGAGTTCTTCGTTCGTCGTCATCGGGCAACCCTTCTACGCTTACCGGTGCTGGAATCCACCCTCAGAAGAGGTCGGAAATTTCACCATAAGAGAAACTTTGCACGGGATAGTCCCGCTACTGTCACGGCATCGGGTTGTTGCCACCAGAGGTGACGCTGTGTCATCATTCAAGAAAGGGAATGTGGAGGATCTGTGGAGACCAACGTCTGCGGAGTTGTTTTCGCTCTCGCTGTGCTGGGCCTTATCGTTTTCGGAATTCCTTACCGCACGCAGGCTCCGCTGCGGAAGAGGGGTGTGAAGACATGGGCCTGGGAGGCTTCCAAGTCGGTTCCCCAGGACGGGAAAATAACCGTGAGGTACGGGTACGACGGGCGGGATGGCGGATTGCACAGTATTGCCATGGTCGGTCTCACCTCGATGCCCTCGGGTTCGCAGGAGGTCGTGTACGACCCCGAGAACCCGAAGCGAGCGGAATTCGTTTCCCGGATGCCGGAGAATGTGAACAAGAGGCGGAATCTTCTCTATGCCTTGTGGGGTGTGGCGCTGATCTCGTTGATTCTGGGTCTTATCGGCGCTTTGACCTGATCGGCTGCAGTTCGTGCGCGGGCTTGTGGGGATATCGGCGGCGTGTGCCGCTGGCTGAGTTGGATCTGCTTACTCAATGGTTTAGGGTGCTGATTTCGCTTGGTGGGGGCCGTGGACCTAGTACTTCTGATATTTATCTTTGCGGTTTCATGCATTCTCATAGGGCAGTTCTACTGCCTGTGGCGTGCCGGGGTTGCGCGGGATTCGTGGCGTGAGGTGTCAGGCCGCTGTACGACGTGGTTTTATGCGAACAATCAAGTTGGTATGGCCTATGAGTACGTCTCGGCGGATGGTGAAACGCGGCAGGGGAAGTCAAAGCTGTACAGTTACAGTCCGCCTGCTGCTGGGTCGGAGGTTCCTGTTCTTTATGATCCGCGGCGTCAGCGTCGGTCGATGCCGCGGACGGAGGCGGATGAGCACATTGGGTTCAGTGGTGTGTTCACTGTGGTGCTGAGTTCTATTTGGTGCTTCCTTGTGGTTGTCGAGATTCTTTCTCTGACGATTTGGTCCTGACTCTTCCCTGTGGTCGCAGCGGGCTGAATGGATTTTCTTCACTCGCCTGTTTCAGCTGCCTTTGCTGGTGTAGCAGCCCCCGAGAGGACTGGGAGTGCCTGCGGCCTCTCTGTCTCCGGAGTTTGCCGCGGTGTGATCGGATGAACCATTCAAGCGTGTGCGAGTGTCGCCTTCAAGGCGCAGGTGGAGGCTCGATGTTTGTCGTTGTCGGCGTAATATTCTTCGTTTCCGTTGTGGTGCTTCTGAGTTCTGGAGTCCCTTTTCTTGCGCAAGCCCCTCTGCGTAAAAGAGGCGTGGTTGTTGATGCGAAGGTGGCGCGCCGCTCCGTTCCACGAGACGGAAAGATCGACGTGGAATACCTGTACATCACCCACGAGCGGGAGCGGCACACTATTTGGCAGCGTGGCTGCTCTCAGTACCCGCAGGGGGGTGAGCGAGTCATTTACGATCCGCAGAATCCCAAGCGGGCCGAGTTTATGATTTTCATGTCTCGGAACCCCAAGAAGAAGGTTGGCATCCTGACGGTTGTGGGAGTAGTGGCAGTCGTAGCGCTCATTTTGCTCTGTGTTGGCTTGCTGATCTGACTACGGTTGTATGAACCGGTGATTTTGCGGCCGGGCGGCGTCGTGGGGAGAAGTGTGTGAACAGAGGGTTGGTCCTCTTTATTTCCCTGCTTTGTGATAGCGCTGGTCTTGATTTTTCCGGGATGTACCGGCGCGGTGCTGTGACGCCGAACGCCTCGTGGTGCTGGCGATTCAATCCATGGAGGATTCAGTGTTCGATGCCGGTGTGGTAGTGCTCGCCGTCGCTGTCCTGGCGCTTCTTTATTCGGGAGTTCCCTTCATGCTGCAGAGGCCGCTGCGCGAACGTGGCACGCATACGACCGCCTGGGAGGTAGGAAGGACAGTTCCCCGTGATGGCAAGATCGACGTGCAGTACGCGTACGACGGGGGCGATGGGGAACCACAGCGCACCAAATGGATGCGTGGCCTCTCCATGCAGCCCCAGGGAGCGCCATCGGTCATTTACGATCCGGAGAACCCCAAGCGCTCCGAGTTCGTGTCTCTCATGCCGGAGAACGTGAAGCGGAAGCGCGTCTATCTCGGCTGCCTACTGGCCGTGGCCGCTGTCTCGCTCATCCTGGTGTGTGTCAGCGCGCAGGCGTGAGCGCCGGGTTCACTACCGGTGTGGGTCTGACCATGATCATTACTGGGCTAATTTTGCGGGTCTTCTATTCCTGACGGGTCATATTTTTTGGCAGCGTCGGCGCGCTGATGTGCCCCGTCCGGGAAGTCCTGTGCGGCTCCTGTGCCCGCCGGCCGTCCCGTGGCACGGGACGGCCGGCGGTGGCGTCAGCTGAAGAAGCGGGCCAGTTCTGAGGGGCTCGGGGCGGGCTGGGGAGTGGTGGCCGGTGAGGTGGTCTCGGCCGGTGCCCCGTCCCGCTCCGCCCGGTCGCCCGGGCGTGGTACCGGGACCGGCTGCTCGGGCGGGTCGGACTCTCCGTCGCCGTTGACGACGGAGAACATCCAGTTGGCCGCCGCGAGATGGTCCACGACGGCCGCGAGCAGGTAGTCGGTGACTGCCCAGTCCGCGGTCTCGCCGTCCGTGTCGCGGATGGTGGCGCTGTCCCGTGGCAGGTGCTTGATCAGGATCGACAGCCGGCGGGACGAGAGCCGGCCGCGATGCCAGTCGAGCAGGTCCACCCCGTAGTGCCGGAGCAGGTCGGCTTCCAGAGCCTCGGCGTGTTCTTCGGCGAACGCGACGAGGCTCAGTCTTCCCCCAGGCCGAGCCCGGTCTCCTTGCCGTACGCCTCCAGGATCGCCGCGATGTCCTGCATGGTGACGTCGAGCTTGGCGAAGCGGGCGAACTGCTGCTTGCCGAGGAGGAGTTCGAGCAGGCCGTCGACGTCGTTGTCGTCCAGGCCGCGGAGCGCCCCGGCGGTCGTGCGGGTCAGCTCGGTCGGCAGCTGGTAGGTCTCGCCGTCGAGTTCGAACGACCAGGTGCGGCCGAGCGCCTCCATGCGCTGGGCACGGGCGCTGTTCACGTCGAAGGTGGCCATGGGGTCTCCGTTTCGGATGGGTGCTGATGGGTGCTGATGGGTGCTGATGCGGACGTGCTGAGTGGTGGGGTGGCCTGGCCGGGTGGAGTCGGCCGGCCGTACGGATCCGGGGCCCGGTCGCGTACGGCGGGGTGCCGGGCCGGGCGGGCCCGGTGGCCCGGCACCCCGGGTGCTGCCCCCTGGGCGGGGGCGGCGGGTCAGACGCTGGGCGTGGACGTGAGGTACGACGGGTCCTTCATCACGAAGGTCGCGAGCGGCATGGTCTCGCCGGAGGACAGGGCCGTGAAGGTGACGCCGAGCGAGGCGGCCGCCTTGCGGGCCAGCTTGATGTCGTCCGACGCGGTGACCTGGCCACGCGGGATGACGAACCGGTACGTGATGTCCGCCCCGTCGTGGAACTCCAGGCCGAGGGCGCGCTCGTCGAACTGCGGGCCGTCCGGCACGTTGTACGAGTAGACGCCCGGGTTGGTGGTCGCGTTCACCGCGGTCACCGTGTCACCGCCCATGAAGAACGGCAGGGTGTCCTCGTTGAACTGGAGCATGGCGAACTTCAGCGTCAGATCACGGTCCGCGTAGATGAAGCGGGCCGGGCTGACCGCCTGCCACGTCTCCACCGGGTCGAGCTTGTCCTTCTTGGAGAAGGTCACGCCGTCGGTGGAGGTGTATCCGAGGTCCCGCCACACCGCGCTGTCCCAGTCGGCCGCCGGGTCGGCGGAGAACTGGGTCGGCGCCGGGGTGCCGGCCGGGGCCACGAGGATGCGGCCGGTGCCTGCGATGCGGATCTCGGACGAGTTGTTACCAGCCATGAAAGTGGCTTCCTTTCCAGGGAGTTGCCCCGGGACGGGGCCGCCGTGTCCGGGGCGGACACGGCGAAGGCCCCGCCGGTCGGTTCGGCGGGGCCCGGTTCAAGGGGGAGGGAGGAGGAGAGGTGGTGCGGTGTCAGTCCGTGCGGACGGTGAGGCGGAGGATGCAGACGTAGCGGTTGGCGCCCGCGTAGACGTAGTCGGGCAGCCAGCGCGGCCCGTCCTCCTCGGTCACGTCGCTGACGAACGACGTACCGAAGACGGTGCCGGCCGCGGCCAGCAGGGTGGCGCGGGCCGCGTTGGCCAGCGTGTGGGCCGCCGACTTCTGCGGCCCGTAGACCTCCAGCTGGATCAGCGGCCGGTCCACATGCAGGTCGTCGACCCAGGCCCCGCCCATCCGGGAGATCAGCACGGCCGGCTGGGTCCCGTTGAAACCGGCCGGTGGTGCGTCGTCGACGTACGCGTCCGCCAGCTCCGGACGGGTCTTCAGCAGATCCCGGACGATGGCCTGTACGTCCGGGAACGTGCCCGGCGCGGATGAGGGCATGGGGGTCACTCCTTTGTACGGGGCGGGGTGGACGTCCGTACGTACGGCCCGTACGCACGCCGGACAGGGGAGCGGCGGAACCGGGCCACCTGGGAGGGAAGGGGCACAGCTCCGCCGCTGCAGCCATAGTGATCGATAGGTTGCGTGCGCGCAACCAACTTTGGCTGGGTGGGGCGGGTAGGCCGTTTCGGGCCGTCATATGCCGGGCGTCCGGGTGGGTGCTGCGTTACCCTGGGCGGCAATTCGAACGTGGATTCGATCAGGCCGGACGTGGTGTGAATCGCCACCTGTGCAAGGACGGTGGGGCCGTGACGAGGAACAGCGGAGAGCAGTCGTGGTGACCGGGGGACCGAAGGAGCGGCTGGCCGACGTGACGGCCGCCGCCGTCGCGGTCGCCGTGGAATCGGCGCAGGCCGGCCGGTACACCGGAGAGGTGGGCCGGACCCTGGCCGCGGTCGTGGGGGAGGTCGGAGCCCGGATCGCCGGAGACGCCGAACTCCGCGGCTTCTCCAGTGGCTGGCAGGAGGCGATGGCGACGAGACCCGCCCTGGTACGGCCTCGGCCCCGGCCCCGCCGCCCGTTCGAGGCTCCTGTCTGACGGCGCCGCGCGGGCCTGCTGCTGATCGGCCATACGTGCTGTGCCTGCTGCTGATCGGCCGTGCGTGCTGTGTCTGCTCTGTCTGCTGCGTCCGGCCGTTGGTGCGCCGGGGCACGCGAACGCCCCCGGTTCCCTTTGCGGAACCGGGGGCGGTGTCATGTGCGGTGTCAGGTGGGGGGCTGGGTCGGTCAGTTGTCGGTGCTGCGGCGGCTGTTGCCAGTGCTGCTGTCAGCCGTGCGGCGGGTGGGGGCGCGCCGGGCGGTGCGTTCCGCGGCGAACACGTGCTCCAGGCGGAAGAGATGGTTCCGGCCCTGTCGGCCCGACGGCCGCAGATGGCCGAGCTGCACCCACTTCCTGATGGTCGCGGGCACCACCCCGGCTTCCTGGGCCGCCAGCGCGCTGGTCACCAGGGTCACGTCGGTGAGAGTGCCGTACGGGCGCGGGCTCATCGGACCTCGCCCCCCGCCGGGGTGGCGGAGCTCTGGGTGCGGGACGCCTCGACGGCTGCCCAGGCGTCCCGCTCCCAGAGGTGGCGGAAGGCCGGGTCGGTGGCGCAGTCGCACGTGGCGTCGTCGCAGCGGCAGCCCGGGTTCACGCAGAGCACGGCTTCCCGGTCCGGGAAGGCGCGCAGCGAGACGGAGTCGCACCACGGGCAGCGCCCGGCGAGCCGGGCCATCGTCTCGGTCTCGCCCAGCGCCCTGGAGCAGCGGCGCGCCATCCGGCGCAGCTCGTCGCGCGTGTGCCGGGCCAGGGTGGGGTCGGCCGCGGTGCGGTCGAGCAGTGCGGCGACCCGGATGAGTCGCTCGGGTACGGGGGCACGGCGGGGGCGGCCCAGGCGGAGCCGGTCGAACAGCGCCTCTTCGAGCTCGACCACACCGTCGGTGATGTCCCGCAGGGTGTCCGAGATGTGCAGCCGTACCGGGGCCGCGGAGTGGCCGGGGACGGCGAGTCCGTGCTGCTGCTCGTTGCGCAGGGCGTCGGCCCGGTCGGCGGCGGCGGTGGCCGCCCGAGCGGCGCGTTCGGCCGGTCCGGGAGTGTGCCGTACGGAGCGCGGGCGGCTGCCTGCCGACGGCACCAACTCGTCCAGCAGATCGGGGAACTGGCGGATCAGCAGGGCGGCCCAGAGGGCGGCGTCCCGGGCATCGTCCGCCCCGTCGCCGTGGGGTGGCCCGGTCGGGGGCCGGAGGCGGGCGCCGTGCGGCGCGGCGGCTCCGGAAACCTTCTTCTCGCTCATGGCGGTGCCTTTCTGCTCCGTGTGCCGGTATCGCGCGGTGCCGACTGTGAGGTGTGGTGCTGCGGTGATTCGGTGCTGGTGCGTGCCGGTTCAGGCGGCGGCAACGCGTTGCCGTGGACGGCGGACCAGGGCGACGGTCCGGCCGTTGCGCCAGAGGCGTCCCGCGCAGACCCCGTCGAAAAAGCTCGACGCCGGTGCCACCGTGTCCTCGCACTGCTGGGCAACTGGGCACCGCGCACAGGCCATCAGGGCGGGCGCCGCCTCGGCCGGGCGCCGGGCGAACACCGTGTCCGGGGGCAGCCCCAGACAGGCTGCCGAGCTGGTCCAGGTGTCGGAGGGGAGGGCGAGCAGGGACGTATCCATGGGTGCTCCTGGTGCGCGAGCGGGGGACGGGGTG
Source organism: Streptomyces sp. NPDC054757 (assembly GCF_053612185.1). Lineage (NCBI taxonomy): Bacteria > Bacillati > Actinomycetota > Actinomycetes > Kitasatosporales > Streptomycetaceae > Streptomyces > Streptomyces sp. NPDC054757. Next base: position 110,746 of record NZ_JBSHBW010000005.1, on the reverse strand, counting down.
GAGGTACGGAGGTGAGTGGGTACCGAGGTACGGAGGTGAGTAGGTACGGAGGTGCGGGTGCGCCGGGTGCGCCGGGAGGGAACCGGTGTTGCCGCAGATTCGCAGATTGCGTGCGGGCGCGCAACAAATAAATCTGGAAGGGTCGCCTCCAGTTGTCCACGGAGGGTGTTGTCGAGATCGCTGCGCGTAGGAAGGCGGCTCGGGAACGGCTCCATCTCGACAGGACCCACACATTGCGCACGCAAAAGCTCATAATTCCGTGCGCGCAAGCGCGGTAACGTGGGGCTCGCTTCGGAGGGAGGCGAGGGCCCGTGACCGCCAATGAACTCGACCAGTTCACGGCCTGGATCGAGGATGTGATCCGTCGGCGTGGATACGACATCGACAGCCCGCGCGGCGGCGGCAAATCACGCCTCGCCGACGAGGCGGGTGTGCACCGGGCCGCCATCACGCGGCTGTTGCAGCGGCAGAGCATGCCCGACCTGGAGACGATGCGCCGTCTCGCGCACGCTCTGGACATCCCTGTGCGGGAGATGCTGATCCGGTCCGGGCGCCTCACCGAGGATGAGCTGCCGCTGCCGCCGGTGGGCGACGATTTGGAGCGGGCCGCCGCCGGGGGTGCCGGGCGGCTCACGCTGGAGGAGGCCGCCGCCGCTCTGGGTGTTCCGCCCGAGCAGCGCGAGATGTTCCTGCGGGTGGCGGGTCAGTTCCTGCCCGGCGAACAGGTGGAGCGGGACCTTCCGGCCCGCCGGGCCCGAAGAGGCTGAGCCCCGAACCGGCCCGGCCTGACCTGAGCCGTCTTGACCCGAACCGGCCCGGCCTGACCTGAGCCGTCTTGACCCGAACCGGCCCGGCCTGACCTGAACCGGCCTGACCTGGACCGGCTTGAACTCAACCGACTTCATGTGGATTTACGTGGACTGGCCCGCCCCGGGCGGTCCGACCGGCCCGGCCCACCCCGGCGGCCCGGCCTCCGCTTCTTTGCCTCGGGAACGGGGGGCGCGGGACAGGGAGGGCTAAACTGTTTCCGGTCCGTTCCCTGGAGAGTTGCCGGTGATCACCGGGAGGATGTACGGGGGGTGAGCGTGGCGGTCGCCGGAAGGGGGCGGGGCGTCGGCCCCCGGACTTGGGGGCGGTAACGAAGGGGACGTCAGGAAGAGCCACGCATGGTCGAGGGCGAGGAGGGCTCCCGGCAGGCGAACGGCTCATCCGCGGGTGCGCCATGCCAGCGGCGGACGGCCGAGCCGGACGCGGGGGAGGACACGGGGCCGCCGCCCCCCGGTGATCTCGCACAACTGCTGGCCGCTGTCGGCGCGCTGCTGGAGAGTCATGCGGCGGACGACCTCGTGGTGTTGGTACGCGAGGAGCTGGAGCGGCGTGAGTTCGCCGCCTACGGCCGGGGCTGGCGTGATGCGGCGGCCCAGTACCACCAGCTCGCCGGGCGGGCGGGGGAGGACGGGGACGAGCCCGGTGACCGTGTCCCCGGGCAGGCGGCCGTCATCCCGTTCCGCCGCAAGGAGCGGTACGACCGTGTGGAGCCCGCCCAACTCCGGCCGCGCTCAGGGGGTCCGGGTTCGGCCGACCCGTACCGGGATCCGTACGGTGACCGCGCTGCGGGCCGCCGCGACGAACCGGAACCCGGCGGTCGTGCGGCTCCGGCCACGGGCCGCGCGCGACCGGAGCCGCACCGCGCGGACACGCACCTGTCGCCCTCGCGTCCCGCCGAACCGGTGGAGGTGAGTGTGGCGGCCGCGCTCGGCTCGGTGCTGACGTCGCCGCCCGACCCCCGGGCGCCCCGGGGTGCCCGGCTCCGGCCGTCGGCCCCGGATGTCCCGGCCGCTCCGTCGCCCCGCCCGGCCTTCGCCACCAAGAGCCGCCGCTCCAAGGTCCCCACCATCCCGCGGCTGCCCAGCCCGCGCCGTCGGGGCAGCCCCGACGTGGAGGGGTGACCGGGCGCCGCGGCGGGGGCGGTGCCTCACGTCCCGTCAGGTGTGTCCGGGGCGGCCCGTCGGGTGGGGCCGGGGCCGTCCTGCCACCTGGTGCATCCGGGGCGTCCCGTCAGGTGTGGCCAGGGTGTCCCGTCAGCTGTGCCCGGGGCCGAGCGGGCGCAGTGCGTCGACGATCAGGTCGAGCAGGCGGCCGATCCGGTCCGGGCTGTCGTCGGCCGCCGTGGAGAGGAAGGCGCCGAGGAGCAGGGCGGTGACGTCGTCGGGGTCGGCGTCCGCGCGGAACGAACCCGTACGTACCCCTGCGGCGAGGATCCCCGCGATCGCCCCGGTGATGCGCTCCCGCGTGGTCGGTATCGCCATGGTTCCCGACGCCCAGCCGGCCCGGAGCGTGTCGATCATTCCGCGCTTCGTCGCGACGAACGCCGCGTACCGGTCCATCCAGGCGCGGAGCGCGGCCTCGGGCCGGTGCCCGGTGAGGAGGGTGTCGGCCTCGGCGGTGACCTGGTCGAGTTCGGCGGCGTAGACCGCTTCGACGAGTGCCTCGCGGGTGGGGAAGTGGCGGTAGAGCGTGCCGATGCCGACGCCCGCGTCACGGGCGACGGCTTCGAGCGGGACCTTGTCGTCGGCGGCCGTGAAGGCGGCCCGTGCGGCCGTCAGGAGCTTCTCGCGGTTGCGCCGCGCGTCGGCACGGGCCGGCCGGTCCGTGCCGGTGAGGCGGTCGGCCGGGGAGCCGGCGGGCGGCGGTTCGGGCGTGGTCAAAACGGAGGGACCTCCGGGTAGTGCTACAGTCGCATAACGGAGACTCCTCCGCTTTCTCCATCGTCGCACGAGGACGGGATTTCCATGACCCCAGGCAACCCTTCTCCCCGCACCCCTTCGTCCGGTGCGGACGCCTCCGGCGCCCCTTCCGCCGGTACCCACACCGATACGTACACCGGCACTGACACGCACACCGGCACCACGGCCACCGGTGCCCCGCGCCCCGGAGGCCCCGGTCTCCTCGCCGGGCGCACGGTCTCCCGTGTCGGCTACGGGGCGATGCAGCTGGAACGCCTGGCGGACGACCGCGCCGCCGCCCTGGCGATCCTGCGGCGCGCGGTCGAGCTGGGCACCGACCACATCGATACGGCCCAGTTCTACGGCGACGGATTCGCCAACGGTGTCATCCGTGAGGCGATCCGCCCCGGGGACGGTGTCCTCGTCGTCAGCAAGGTCGGCGCCACCCCCGACCCCGGAGGACCCCTGCCGCTCCGGCTCGCACAGCGGCCCGATGAGCTGCGGGCGAGCGTCGAGGACAACCTCGTGAGCCTCGGGGTCGAGCAGATCCCGCTGGTGAACCTCCGCCGCGCGGACTCCGGGCCGGGGCTGCGGGCCGAGGGGGATCAGGTGGTCGACCTCGACGACCAGCTCGCGGTCATGGTGGCCATGCGCGACGAGGGCAAGATCGGGGCGATCGGGCTCAGCAGTGTGAGCATGGACGTCCTGCGCCGGGGCATCCCCGCGGGCATCGCCTGTGTGCAGAACGCCTACAGCCTGGTGGCACGCGACGACGAGGAGATGCTCGACCTCTGCGCCGCCGAGGGCATCGCCTGGGTGCCGTACTTCCCGCTCGGCAGCGCCTTCCCCGGTATGCCGAAGGTGGCCGACGAGCCCGCGGTCGCGGCGGCGGCGGAGGCCCTGGGCCGCACCCCCTCGCAGATCGGCCTCGCCTGGCTGCTCCACCACGCCCCGAACGTCCTGCTCATTCCGGGCACCGCCGACGCCGGGCATCTGGAGGCCAACGCCGCCGCCGGGTCGGTCGTGCTGGACGCCGCGACGCTCGCCGAGCTGGACGCCGTACCGCCGCGCTCGGGCGACATCGCGCTCGGGTGACATCGGGCCCGGGTGGCCCACCCAAGGGTGGCCCACCCCCGGTCGTCACGGTCGTCGCGGTCGCCGCAGCCGGAGGCCGGTGCTGCGGCCTCGCGGTGTACGCCCGGACCAATGCACCGATCCGGTAACCGGGTTACGCGCTCCCGGCACCGCCCCGCGCCCAACTTGCCACAATGCAAGGGTGTCTTCTCCTACGTCTGACCCTGCGCCTGCTGCTTCGCCCGACTCCGCGCCGGACCCCACGCCCGACCTCGAATTCGACGACGGTACGCCGGTCCGCTTCCTGCTGGCCCCGGTGGAGGGAGCCGCGACCCCCGACCCCGGCTGTGATCTCCCGGAGGGCATGGGGCAGGCGGTGCCGGTGGGCGCGGGCGGCCGGGCCGTCGCCAGTTTCGCCGCGGGGGCGCTGCGCGGGGTGCTGAAGCCGATCGGCCCGCTGCTGGAAGAGGTGCACCACGCCGTCTCCTCCGCACCCGAGCCGCCCACGGAGATGAGCGTGACCTTCGGCGTGCAGGTGGGCCAGGACCTCAAGTTCGGGATCGTCGGCGCCACCGGGCAGGCCCATCTCACCGTCACCGCGAGCTGGAAACCGGCTCCGGCCCCCGCCCCGGCCCCCGCCCCCGCCCCGGCTCCGGCGCCCGCCCCCGCCCCCGCAGCCATTCCCGCTCCCGCTCCCGCCCCCACCGGGGAGTGAGCGTGGGCTGGTTCCGGGCCGCGGGGGAAGCGGACGACGACCCGTCGCTGCATGTCGTGTCCGTCCTGCGGGCCGAGGGAGACAAGGCCGCGGGGGCCGGCTTCGTGCTCGGCTCCGACACCGTGCTGACCTGCGCCCATGTCGTCAACGACGCGCTGGGCCGGGACATGTTCGAGTCCAGGTCGCCCGGGTCGGGGGAGATCCCCGTGGAGGTGCGCGAGGCAGGGCTGCCCGAGCGGTACCCCGCCCGTGTGGCGCACTGGATCCCGCCGCGCGGCCAGGACGGCGGCGCGGTGCGCAGGGGTGACGACGCATGGCTCGGCGACCTGGCGGTGCTGCGCGTCGACGGGCCCACCGGCGACCTGCCTGCCGTGGGCCGGGCCCCCATGGCGGTCGGCCAGGAAGTGGGGGCCTGGCACGGCGGCGGCCGGGCCGCCACCCTCGCCCGCCTCACCGTCGCCTCGCTCCACCGCTCCCTCGGCTACCTGGACGGCGAGCCCACCGGTATGGCGGTCGGGGCCGGTTACAGCGGTGGACCCCTCTGGTGCCGGGCGGAGCAGGCTGTCGTCGGACTCGTCGTCGCGCACTTCATGCCGCCCCAGGACCCCCGCACCGGGGCCCCGCTCCCGTACAGCCCGCAGCAGCTGGTCCGGCGCAGCTGGGCCATCCCCTGGCAGCGCGTCGAGGCCGAACTGCGCCCCCTGGGCGTCCTCGACGCGGTGCTCCCCGCGCCCTTCGACGCCGACGACCCCGCCTTCCTGCTCCTTGTGGAGGCGATCGAGGACCTGCTGCCCGTGCTGAGCGAGCGGATCGACCGCGCCCAGCGGCTGGCCACCGCGTGCGGCACCGCGTACGGCAGCGGTGTCACGCCGCCCACATCCGAGGAGTTCGCGGCCTTCCTCCTCACCCATCCACGCGCCCTGGCCGCCTTCTCCGGGATCCTGCGCCGGGACAGCCCGGAGGCCGCCGACCGGGTCCTCGCGGCGGGCGGACTCTCCCGTACGCCCAGGCTGCTGGCGCCGCGGGAGTACGCCGCACTCCGCCGGCAGCTGCGGTCCATGGACCAGGCGGTGCTCGGACGGTTCCCCGAGGCGGTGCGCGCCGCGCTGCCGCATCTGGCGGCGCTGCCCGGCGGGGACTCGCTGGACGCGCTCCTCGACCATCTGGAGGTCCTGCCCGGGGACGGCCACTCCACGGGCGGGGAGCGCCGGGTCCCGGCGCTGCTGCGGGTCATGGAGTACGTCGGCGCCCTGGGCACCGGACCCAGGCGGGCGGAGCTGCGGCTGTGGGCGGACGGGGTGGCCGGACGGCTCGGCATCACCCGGGCTGCGCTCGGCGAGCGGCGAGCCGACGCGCAGGAGTGGGAGCGCTCGGTGCGGACCCGCTCGGCGCGCGTCCGGGTCCTGGTGCAGGTGACGCGGGCCGGGCCCGGCCGCCACCAGCTGCGGAGCTGGTGCGACGAGGGGGCCGGGCCCCGGCAGGTGTCGACGGACAGCGTCATGTCGTACTCGGCATCGGAGGCGGCGCGCGAGGTGCTGCGCGTCCTGGACTCGCTCACGCCCCCGGCCGGGGACGAACGGCCGCCGCTCGTCGAGGTGCTCGTGGACCGCACCGGTCTCAATCTGCCGGTGGACGAGTGGGAGGCACGGGATCCGGACGAGATCGTGCCGGGCGTGCTCGGCGTGGAGTTCCCGCTGGTCGTGCACTGCCCCGAACTCCTGCGCAGACACGGGCGTTTCATGTCGCACTGGCGCAGCAGATGGAACCGGCTCGACTCGGGGCGGACCGTCGTCGTCTCGGAGTCCATGGACCGCGACACCGTCTACTCCAGTCTGGTCAACCAACTCGACGCGGTGCGCGTCTCCGTGGACGTACCACCCGGCCCCCGCGACGGCATCGTGCAGATCTGTCTCGCGCTGGGCATCCCTGTGGTGGTGTGGGACCGCGGCCGGGACGGAGCGTCACATGTCGTCGAGCACATGGCGGACGTCGCCACCCGGGAGCTGCCCGACGGGGTGCGCGGCTACCGGGCCAGGGCCAGGGCCAGCCCGCCCGAGTTCCCCGGCCGCCCGGTCCTCGCCTGGGCCGACGCCGACCGTACGGTGCCCCGACTGCATCTGACCGAACCACAGGAGAGCACATGACAGCCGACGCGGATGCCGATGCCAACGCCGCCGCCGACACCGCTGCCGGCACCGGCACCGGCACCGGCACCGGTGCCGATGCCGACTGGCGGCTCTTCCGCGGCGACGGGGTGCCCCGGGCCGTCGCCCTCCCGTCCGCCCCGCCCTGGCGCCGGTTCACCCCCGTGCGGTCGATGCGGCCGGAGCTGCCGTATCTGATCGAGCGCAGGCACGCCGACGTCGTCAACGCGGCGCTGCATCTGCGCCGTCCGCTCCTGGTCACCGGCCCCGCGGGCACCGGCAAGTCGTCGCTGGCCCGCGCCATCGCGCACGAACTGAACCTGGGCGAGCTGCTGCGCTGGCCGGTCAACAGCCGTTCCACCGTGAAGGACGCGCTCTACCAGTACGACGCGATCGGCCGGCTCCGTGAGACGACGCTGAGCCGGGACCGCGGTGAACGCGAGCCGTCCATCGGTACGTTCATCCGGCTCGGCCCGCTCGGCACCGCCCTGGTGCCGTCGTCCACCCCGCGCGCCCTGCTCATCGACGAGATGGACAAGGGCGACGTCGATCTCCCCAACGACCTGCTCACCGTCTTCGAGGAGGGCGTCTTCGACATCGCGGAGCTGACCCGGCTCCCGGAGGACATGGCCGATGTGGAGGTGCAGAACCTGGACCACCGGGGCACCGTCCTGGTGCACCAGGGCCTTGTGCAGTGCGCCGAGTTCCCGGTCGTCGTGATCACCAGCAACGGCGAGCGCGACTTCCCGCCCGCGTTCCTGCGCCGCTGTGTACGGCTCGATCTGCCGGTGCCCGACGAGGAGCGGCTGCGGGCCATCGTCGCCGCGCACCTCGGCGATGAGGCGCTGCGGGAGGCCGAGGACCTGATCGAGGTCTTCCTGCGCCGCCGGGCCCCCGGCGAACTCGCCACCGACCAGCTGCTCAACGCCGTGTTCCTGCGGGCCGGCGGTATCGACCTGGACGCCGAAGGGCTGCTGGACGCCGTACTGCATCAGCTCACCGGGGCGATGTGACCGGGGCGGGCGACCCGGGCGGCCCCCGCACCCCCGCGCCCCCGGACAGTGGCGGCCCGCTCGCCGAGGCGCTGCGGGTGCTGTCCGCCTGCGGCCACGACCTGGACGCGGACCAGGTGCTCGACGTGCTCTGGCTGGCCCGGAGGCTGCCCGCGGGCCAGGACGCCCCGCTCCACCGGGACGAGCCCACCGCACCGCATCACCCGGTGCCCCCGGAGCCGGGACCCGAGGGGGCGGAACCGCGCAGGTCCGCACCGGAGCCCGACGACCCGGACCTCCCCGACCTCACCACCCCGGCGCTCTACGCGGCGGCCCGCCAGTCACCGGCCCCCGAACCGCCGCGGCCCCGGCCGGGACCGCAGCCCCGCCGGGCCATGCCGCTGCGCGTTCCCGAGGACAAGGCACTCGCCGACGAACTCGAACTGGGCCGTTCCCTGCGGCCGTTGCGGCGCAGACGGGACAGCCGCCACCGTACGGAGATCGACGAGGAGCGCACCGCCGCCGGGCTCGCCGAGACCCGGCTGGCCGATGTGGTGCAGCGGCCGGTGCGCGAGCGCTGGCTCAACCTCGTCCTGCTCGTCGACGACGGTCTTTCCATGCTGCTCTGGCACCGCCTCGGCACGGAGCTGCGCACCCTCCTCGAACGGCTCGGTGCCTTCGCCGCCATCCGGGTGCTCGGGCTCGACACCCGCTCCCCGCACCAACCCCGCCTGCACGCACGGCCCTTCCACACGGACAGCGCCGAGCTGCCGCTGAGCGGCATCAACGACCCTTCGGGCCGTACCCTGCTGCTGGTCGTCAGCGACGGCATGGGCCCCGCCTGGCGGACCGGCACGATGCACGACCTGCTGGCCGGGCGGGCGGCACGCGGCCCGGTCGCGGTGCTGCACACCCTGCCGCCCGGCATGTGGGAGGCGTCCGGTGTCTCCGCCGAGCGGTGGATGGCCACCACCCGGCGGATCGGCGGCGCCAACACCTCCTGGGAGATCGCGGACCCGGTCCTCCCCCGGGGACTCGCCGACTTCGACGGAGTGCCGGTGCCCGTCCTGGAGCCGACGGCCGACTCGCTGCGGGACTGGGCGCGGCTGCTCGCCTCGCCCGGCACCACCGTCGAGCTGCCGTTGCTGACCCGCCCCGACCCGTACGGGGCCGTGGCCCCCTCACACGACCTCGGCAGCGTGCAGCACTTCCGGGACGCCGCCACCCCGGAGGCGTACCGCCTCGCGGCCCATCTCGCCGCGGTCTCCCCGCTGTCCGTGCCGGTGATGCGGCTGGTGCAGACGGCGGTGCCCTGGAAGGCCGGTACGTCCGACCTCGCCGAGGTGTTCCTCGGCGGTCTGGTACGCCCGCACCCCGCGCCCGTACCGGGCCCGCTCCCCGCCAAGCACCGGATCTTCGACTTCTCCGACGAGGCCAAGTCGGTGCTCCTGGACGCAGTACCGCAGGCCGAACTCCTGCACACCAGCCGCCGGATCGGCAGACGTCTCGGGGAACTCGCGGGAAACGCACCGGACTTCCCGGCCTGGCTGGCGCACCCGGACGGCTCCGACCGGCTGCCCGGCTCGCACCAGCCGTTCACCAGCGTGGAGCGGCGGCTGCTCAGCCGGTTCGGGGTCTCGTTCGGCGACCGGAGGGGCGGCCCGGAGCGGGAACCGGCAGGCCCCGACACCGACCAGTGGGAGCCGCTCACGGACAGCGACCCCGACCAGCTCGGCGGGTATGTCCTGCGCGGCCGTCGCCGCGGGCGCCGCACCGTCCTCTACCGGGGCGTCGACCCGAGGGGCGAGGAGGCCGTACTGCGGATACCGCGCCCCGATCTCCCCTCGGCCAACAGCCGGCTGATCGACGTGGAGGCCGAGGTGCTCCGCCGGCTCCAGGGACAGTGCGCCCCCACGCTGCTGGCCGGCGGGCTCCGGGACTCGCCGCGCTGGCTGGCGATGACACCGATCGCCGACGCGGACACCCCGACCGCGCAGCCGCCGCGCCTCGGGGACATCTACGCCCAGGCGGTGCAGGCCGGGAGCGCCCCCTTCGACATCCTGCGCGGGCTGCTCGTCGCCTGCTACCTGGCGAACGCCCTCACCGTCTGCCACGTCAACGGCATCGTGCTCGCCGACCTCAGCGCCGACAGCGTCTTCGTGCTGCGCCGCACCGTGGTGCTCGGCGACCTCTCGGACTGTGCGGTCGACGGCGAGTACCTGGGCTCGGGCCCCGTCCCGACCCGCGAGGACAACATGCGCTCCCTCGGTGAGCTGCTCCAGCTCATCAGCAGCAAGGCGGGCCTCGAACTGCCGGGCCTGCCGGAGGGCATGCACCTGTGGCAGGGCGGCACCTGGGACCAGCTGCGCGCTCTGGTGCTGCGCTGCCTCGACGCGGACCCGGCGCAGCGGCCCGCGGCGGGCGAGGTCGCCGAACTGCTCTCCCGGTACGTCGCCCGGGTGCGGCTCCAGCGGGGCGGCGCGGAGCCACAGCTTCCGCCCGCGACCACCCGGGCGCCGTCGGAGCGGCCCCCGCTCGAACTGCACTCGGAGGGCGGCGGTCCCCGCCCCGCCGACGCCGGTCTGCGGCTGCCGCGCTTCGGGTCGGCCCGCCGCGAGACGCTGGCCCGCCTGGAGCGGCTGCGCGTACCCCTGGCGTACAGCAGGCGGCTGACCCTGGCCGGCGCCTACCACTACAGCGGCCGGGCCACGACGACGATGGTCCTCGGCTCGCTGCTCGCCGCCGTACGCGGCGAGCCGGTCCTGGCTCTGGACGGCGCCGCGTCCGAGGGCTCGCTCGACGCCTTCCTCACCCGGCGCAACGAGGCCGTCGTACGCGATCTGGCCGGGCTGCCCCCCACCCCCTCGCACGGGGAGATCCGCGCCCTCACCACCCGGCTGCCCTCGGGGCTCGAAGTGCTGGCCCACCGCGGCGGCCACTTCAGCCACAACCCGGCGCACGCACAGGAGTACGCCGGGATGCTGGCCAGGACCGCGCCCCACTACTCCTGTGTGCTGACCGACTGGTCGCGGCTGCGCCTCGACCGTTCGGCCGGTGCGGTGCTGGACCACACGGACCGGCTGATCGTGTGCTGCGGCACCGCGGACTGGTTCCTGGACGCGGCGGTGCGGACCCTCGAAGCGGTACGCGAGGACGGGCGCGGGCGGCTGGCACGGGAGGCGGTGGTGGTCGCCGCCGAGATCGGCGGGGCCTCGGGCCGACGGCTGCCCGGTTCGTTCGCCGGGCGGCTCGGCATCGACCCCGCCCAGGTGGTCCACATCCCCTTCGACGCGGCGCTTCAGTCGCCAAGTTGGGAGCTGGACCGGTTGCGGGCGGCCACCGTGAACGCGTACCTGCGCCTCGCGGAGCTGGTCCTGGGCTCCGTGGACCCCGTGGACGCCGCAGGGCCCACGGGCCCCGGCAGTCCCACGGACCCTGGCAGCCCCGCCGACCCCGAAGGCCCCGATGGCCCCGCGAACCCCGGAGCCCCCGCCGCTACTTGATGCCGGTCGTCGCCACGCCCTGCACGATGCGCCGCTGGAAGACCAGGAACACCGCGATCAGCGGCAGGAACCCGAGCACCGACGACGCCATGACCTCCGCGTACTGGATATTGCTGTTGTTGACCAGGGACGCCAGACCCACCGGGATCGTCTGCGACTTGGTCTGGTTCAGCACCAGCAGCGGCCACAGGAAGGCGTTCCAGGAGCTGATGAAGGTCAGGATCGACACCGTCGAGATCGCCGGGCGGCAGATCGGCATGCAGATGGTCCGGTAGACCCGCCACCAGCTCGCCCCGTCGATGCGCGCGGCCTCGATCAGCGCCACCGGGATGCCCTTGAAGAACGCCTGGAAGATGAAGACCGACACCGGAGCCGCCACCGACGGCAGGACCAGCGCCCAGTAGGTGCCGAGCAGATGCAGCGACCGGTACTCGATGAACTGCGGCAGCACCAGCGCCTCGGTCGGCAGCATCAGCCCCGCCGTGACCAGCGCCAGGACGACATTGCGGCCGGGAAAGCGCAGAAAGGCCAGGGCGAAGCCGGCCATCGAGCAGAAAGCGACCGTGAAGACGACCGCGAGCACCCCGATGACCAGGCTGTTGAGGTACCAGGAGCCGATCGGATAGGCGTCCCAGGCGTACGAGTACGCGTGCAGGGACCAGCCGCCAGCGAAGGGCGACGTCGGGTTCGCGGTGATCGAGCCGTCCGGGCGGAACGAGGTGATGAGCGCCCACGCGAACGGCACGAGCCAGATCAGCGCGAACAGGGTGAGACAGACGGCGCAGAGCCGGTTGAAGAGTTTCGCGCCGTTGACGGCGGGCGCCGCGGGCGCCGAGGGCTCCGCGGGCGAGCCCTCGCCGGCCGGCCGGGTCCGGGTGATGCCGGTGATGCTGCTCAAGGTGTCCTCCGCTCAGGCCGCCGCGCGGGGCGCGGCGGGGGTCGCGGACCGGCGGCGCAGCACGTACCAGGCTGACGAGATCGCGACGATGATGACGAAATAGACCATGGTGGCCGCGGCGCCGTAGCCACCCCGGTAGGAGGTGAACCCGGTGTCGTAGATGTACTCGATGACCGGCCGTGTCGACTGGTTCGGGCCGCCGGCGAGCAGCAGATAGATCTGGTCGAAGACCTTCAGCGAGGCCAGGATCTGCAGGATCAGCACCAGTCCGGTGGTCGGCCGCAGCAGCGGCACGGTGATCAGCCGGATCTGCTGCCAGGGGCTCGCCCCGTCGATGGCGGCGGCCTCGTACACATCCGGCGGGACGTCCTGGATCGCGGCCGTGTAGAGGACGAAGTTGAAGCCGAACGTCCACCACAGCGTCATCAGGATCACCGCGGTCCAGCCGCCCGACGTGCTGCCGATGAAGTCCGGTACCGGCAGTCCGACCGCGCCGAACAGCTTGGGGAGCAGGCCCACTTCGGGCGTGTACATCCACAGGAAGATCAGCGCGACCACGGACGACGGCACCACGTACGGTGCGAAGAACGCCAGACGGTAGAAGAGCCGGCCGCGCCGGACCCGGGAGGCGAGGATGGCGACGAGCAGCGCCAGCACCACCAGCAGCGGGGTGGTGATCAGGGTGAAGAGCACCGAGTGCCACATGGCGTCCCAGAAGAGGGAGTCCTTCAGCACCTGGGTGTAGTTGGACACCCCCACCCAGTCCCCGAGGCCGTCCTTGACGGTGGTCGTGTTGAAGAAGCTCAGCACGACACCCATCAGCAGCGGGCCGCCCAGGAACAGCAGATAGACCACCAGGAACGGGGTGCTGAGCAGCAGGCCCGCCCGCCGGTCGGAGCGGGGCGGCCGGTCGGGCGCGGTCCGCACGGGTACGGACTCCGGGGCCGGCCGCGTCGAGGCGACGGTCGTCATGGAACTGCCTCCTACTTCATCGTGACCGGTGGTCGGGCCGTGGTGTAGCGCTTCAGATCCGCCCGCATCGCGCCGACGGCCTTCTTCGGCCCCAGCCGTCCGGCGAGGACCTCGATGATGGTGGCGCCCACGGTGTTCTGGAAGTCGGACCCTGCGCCCGTGTACCAGGCGACCGGGTCGTACTTCGCGTTGAACGCCGCCTGTACGTAGTTGCGCTGCGGGGACTGGCCGAGGAACGCCTTGCTGCGCTGGCTGGGCAGCCAGGCGGGCACATGGCCGCCGTGCGCCCAGGTCGCGCTGTTGTCGAGCAGGCTCTTGATGAACCGCGCGGCGTGCGCGGTCCGTGCGGAGGTCCGGTTCGGGTTGCGCGGGACGACGAGCGCGTGCGAGTCGGCGTACGCCACCGGCTCGGGTCCGAGCAGCGCGGGGAACGGCACCACGTTGAAGCGCAATCCCTTGACCAGCCGGTACGAGGGGATCTGCCACTCGCCGTCGAAGAGGAAGCCCGCCTTGCCGGTACTGAACAGCGCGTTGGCGCCCGACCCGTTGAGGCTCTTCGGCATCAGACCCGGCCCGGTGAGGCTCTGCATGAAGTCGAACGTCTCCCGCATCGCCTCCGCGTCGATGTCGATCGTGGTCCCCGAGCCGGTGACCAGGGGGCCCGCGAGGCCGGAGTAGATCATGCTGAACCAGCGCCAGGCGGTGGACGGGTCGGCGGTGATGGACATCGCGGCGCCGTACTGGGCGCCCGCCTCCTTCATCGCCTTCACCGCGTCGGTGAAGGCGGCCCTGCCCTTCATCGGCTTCAGCCCGTCACCCGCGGCGTTGAGCAGACCGGCCTTCTTGGCCAGGTCGGTGTTGTAGAACAGCACGAACGGGTGGGTGTCCAGCGGGACCGCGTACGGAGTGCCGTTCACGGTGGCCTTCTTCCAGGCCGCCGGGGTGAACCGGTCCGGGGTGACACCCAGGTCGCCGACGCCCGTCTCGGAGACCGGCTCCAGCAGCCCGGCGGCTGCGAGCAGCGGCAGCCGGGAGAGATGGGCGATGCCGACATCGGGCGGGGTACCGCTCGCCGTCGCCAGGGCCAGCTTGGTGTAGTACGGGTTCCCCCAGCCCAGGATGGTGGCCTCGACCGTCGTACCGGGGTGCTCCTTGCGGAAGGCGTTCTCCATCAGCACCATGTTGGCGCCGTCGCCGCCCGTGAAGAGGTTCCAGAAGATCACGTCGGCGGTGTTGGGCTGGGAGCCCGTCAGCCCTGAGGCCAGCGGGGACGCGCACGCGGAGAGCCCGCCGGTCAGGGCCAGCCCGCCGCCGAGAGCCAGGAAGCGCCGGCGCGCCATCGCTCCGCTCATAGGGGTAGTCACCTCGTCCATTCGATGTGAACTCGATGGCCGAGACCTTGGCACACGATTTACATCGTTGCAATAGATCGATGCAAGAAGGTGATATCCGGGGTCGGGCCGGTGCGGACGAGGGTCTGTCGTCGCGCGGCAGGCGGCACTTCGACCCCAGGCCCTGGGAGGTGTGCCGGGCGGTCAGCCGGCCGGCTGGCGCTGCGAGGACGCGCGGACGACCAGCCGGAAGGGCGTCGACTCCTGCCGCGCCCCCGCGGCCCCGGAGTTGCCGCCGTCCGGCCGTCGGCCGGTCTGCTCGTCGAGCAGGGTGAGGGCGCGCTCCGCGATCGCCTCCAGATCCGGTGCGACGGAGGTGAGCGGGGGGTGGGTGTACGCCGCCTCCGGTACGTTGTCGATGCTCGCCAGGGCGACGTCGTCGGGCACCCGGACGCCGGAGGCGTTCAGCGCGTGCAGGGCGCCGACGGCCAGCGCGTCGTTGAAGGCGAAGACCGCGTCCGGCAGCGGGCCGCTGCCCTCAAGGAGCTGCCGCACGGCCTCGTAACCCTGGGCCCTGTTCCAGTCCTTCACCGGCGCGACCAGCCAGTTCACCCGCCGTACCCCGGCCGCCGAGAGGGCCTGCCGGTAGCCGTCGGCGCGCTGGCGGCCGTTCTCGCTGCCGTTCCTGCCGAGCGCGACGATACGGCGGCAGCCCTGTTCCAGGAGGTGTTCCACGGCGGTGCGGGCCGCGGCGACATTGTCGATGCCGACCCGTGGGAAGCGGTCGCCGACATCGTGCTCACCCAGCATGACCAGCGGAAAGTCCGGCGGGGTCGCCGCGACATCGGCGGCCGGCACGGTCAGGGCGCTGAACAGCACGCCGTCCGCCACATTGGTCAGACCGCCCGCGAGGATGCGCCGTTCCGTCTCGCTGTCGCCCTCCGTCGACTCGACCAGCACCGTGATGCCCCGCCGGGCGGCGGCCCGGATGACGGCCTGGGCCAGCTCGGCGAAGTAGGGCTCGGCGAGGTAGGGCACGGCGAGCGCGACGAATCCGGTGCGGCCCGAACGCAGGCCGCGGGCCAGGTAGTCCATCTTGTAGCCCAGCGTGTCCAGCGAGTGCTGGACCCGGGCGCGCATCTCCGGGCTGACATGGGTGTAGCCGCTGACCACGTTGGACACGGTCCGCACCGACACACCGGCGTGTTCGGCCACATCCCGCATCCGTACCCTGCCCACCGGCGCGTCCCCCTCGGTCCCCCGGGTTCGGTGTCCCGGGTCGGTTTCCTTGCAACGATGCAAAGCTTCACTCATGATGAACGGAATTCGATTGTACGAAACCCGATGGCCGGTGAGGCAGAAGGAGGAGCCGTGAGGGCGAGTGATCAGGAGGGCACGTATCCGAGGCCGCTCATGTGCCGTGAGCAGTGGAACAGCCTGGACGGCGCCTGGGACTTCGGATACGACGACGCCGACGCGGGCGAGCGCGAGGCGTGGTTCTCCGTGGACGCCGACGGCGGGTTCGACCGGGAGATCACGGTCCCCTTCCCGCCCGAGGCACCCGCTTCCGGCATAGGTGAGACCGCCCCGCACCCGGTCGTCTGGTACCGCCGCCGTATCGCCCACGGGACGCTGGTCCCGTCCGCCTCCGACGGCGGCCGTACGCTGATCCACTTCGGCGCGGTCGACCACCGCGCCCGGGTCTGGCTGGACGGCCGGCTGGTGGCCGAACACACCGGCGGGCAGACGCCGTTCACCGCCGATGTGACCGGGGCGATGCGCCCGGACGCCACCGAGCACGTACTCGTCGTACGCGCCGAGGACGACCCGGCCGACCTCTGCGTCCCGCGCGGCAAGCAGGACTGGCAGGAGCGGCCGCACGCCGTCTGGTACGAGCGGACCACCGGCATCTGGCAGAGCGTCTGGACCGAGACCGTCCCCGGCCAGCACATCACCGACCTGGCCTGGATCCCGGACCCCCAGTACGGAGTCGTGGCGGAGATCGCCCTCGCCCGGCCGCTGCCCCGGCCGCTCACGGTCGACATCGTGCTGCGCGCAGGTGACCGGGTGCTGGCCGAGACCTCCACCGTCACCACGGGCCGCCGCGTCCGGGTCGACATCGCGGTGGACGCCCTGCGCAACGGAATCGACCGGGAAGCCCTGTGGTGGACCCCCGAGTCACCCACCCTGGTGGACGCCCGGGTCACGGTGCGCGACCCGGAGGCGTCCGGGCCGGCCGGCACCGGGGACGCGGAAGCGGTGGATGTCGTGGACGCGGTCGACAGCTATCTGGGCCTGCGCAGCGCGGGCGTCGGAGGTGGCGCTTTCCTGCTCAACGACCGCCCGTACTACGTACGTTCCGTACTCGACCAGGGGTACCGCCCCCGCACCCTGCTCGCCAACAGCGGCACCGCGGAACTGCGCCGCGAGGTCGAGCTGATCAAGGAGATGGGCTTCAACGCGGTCCGCGTCCACCAGAAGGCCGAGGACCCGAGGTTCCTGTACTGGGCCGACCGGCTCGGCCTGCTCGTCTGGGGCGAGACGGGCGCGGCGTACGAGTACGGCACGGAGGCCGTCGAACTGCTCACCCGGGAGTGGCTGGACCTGGTGCGCCGGGACCGCAGCCACCCGTCGATCGTCACCTGGGTGCCCTTCAACGAGAGCTGGGGCTTCTCGGACGTCGCGCGGGACCCGGCGCAGCAGCAGTACTCGATGGCCCTGGCCGCGCTGACCCGGGCCCTGGACCCGTCGCGTCCGGTGCTCTCCAACGAGGGCTGGGAGCACACCGACAGCGACATCCTGGGGGTGCACGACTACACCAGCGACCCCGCCCTGCTGAAGGAGCGCTACGGGGACGCGGCCGGCTTCGCGGCGGTGCTGGCGGGCGGCGGCCCGCAGGGCCGGAGGATCTCCCTCTCGGACCGGCAGGACGCACGCTTCGCCGCGGGCGACGCACCCCTGATGATCACGGAGTTCGGCGGCCTCTCGCTGGCGGGCGGCGACGAGGACTTCTTCTACACGCAGACCAGCTCCGACACCCAGTACGCGGAACTGCTCGGCACGCTCTTCGCCGAACTGCGGGACAGCCCGCTGGTCGCCGGGTTCTGCTACACGCAGTTCATGGACACCGCACAGGAGACGAACGGCCTGCTCTTCCGGGACGGCACCCCGAAGCTGCCGCTGGAGACGATCCGGCGGATCGTCACGGGGGACGGGGGCGCGAAGGAGTCCGGGGACGCCTGAGGCGGAGCCCGCGGACGGAGTGCGGAGAGCCCGGCCCCAGACCTGATCCGGGGCGGGGAGGGCTCGACGGAGACCTGATCCCGGGCGGGCAAGGTTGCTGCAAGGCCACTGCAAGGAAAGTGCCGTACGGGCCGGGAACCCCTCCCTTCGACTGCTGCACGCAGCCGACGAACATGGGGGACCGACTGTGTCTGTCAACACCACGAAAACGGCGCTGATCGAGCAAGGTCAGTGGCTGACCGTACCGGACTGCAAACGGATTCTGGTCGTCGTGCACACCGTGGCCTTCGCCCAGCGACTCCAGGAAGTCATCTGCCTGCTGGAGGCCGACTTCCGTATCCAGGTGGTCTTCACCGTGGCGCCGCACGCCTTCGGCGGCGGCGTCACGCAGTATCTGCGGAGCCTGGGCATCGCCACCGTGCCCTGGGACCAGGCGCTGCGGGCCGAGTTCGATCTGGCGCTGGCCGCCGGGTCGCGCGGTGTGCACGCGTTACGGGCGCCGGTCGTGCGGATCTCGCACGGGGCCGGCCACATCAAACTGCTCACCGACACCTCCGTGCTGGCGCCGGGGGAGAAGCGCACTCCGGGGATGCTGAGCCGTCAGCATCTGCTCCACGAGGGGCGGGTGGGGCCGGCCGCCATCGTCTACGCGCACGAGCGCGACGTGCGGGAGCTGGCCGACTCCTGCCCCGAGGCGCTGCCGGTGGCCCATGTGGTGGGCGACCCCTGCGTGGACCGGATCACCTCCGGGATGGACCGGCGCGAGGAGTTCCGCAGGGCGCTGGGTGTCGGAGTGGGCCGTCAGCTGGTGATCGTCACCTCGACCTGGGGGCCCACCTCCACCTTCGGCCGGTTCGACACCCTGCTTCCGCAGTTGCTCAGCCAACTCCCCGCCCACCGCTACCGGGTGGCCCTGCTGCTCCACCCGAACGTCTTCGCGGGACACGGCAGCTGGCAGGTGCGCAGCTGGCTCGCGGGCTGCCGGGCCCGGGGGATCGCCGTGGTGCCGCCGGAAGCGGACTGGCAGGTTCCGCTCATCGCGGCCGACTGGATCATCGGTGACCACGGTTCCCTGACCGCGTACGGGACGCTCACCCGGGCCGCCCTGCTGCTCACACCGGGACCGAGGCGGGAGATCTCCGCCTCGTCACCGGCGGCGCTCCTGGCCACCCTCGCCCCCGCGGTCTCCCCGGCCCATCCCCTCGCGGGGCAACTGCGGTACGCCGCCGAGCAGTACGTCCCCGGCCGGTACGCGGAGGTGGCCGCGCTGCTGTCGTCGGCGCCCGGCCAGTTCCACCGGCGGATGCGCACGCTCCTCTACCGGCTGCTGCGGCTGGGCGAACCGGCCTGGGCACCCGCGGTACCCCCGCTGCCGACCCCGCCACCGCTGGACCGGTGGGAGGGCGACGGCCTGGGGGTGGCGCTGTGACGGCCCGGCCCGCCCCGACCGTACGCGCCGGGGGGACGGAGCTGTACGGGGCGACCCCGCCGGACGTCTCCTGGTGCGCGGTCCGGTTCGGGACGCCCCGGGCCGGAGCCACGGTCACGGGGTTCCTGCCGGACCTGCCCGGGGACCGGAGCGAGGCGCCCGTGGCCGTCTTCCCGGTCTCCGTCGGCTGGCGGTCGACGACCGGTCACGGTCGGGCCTCTGTCCTGCTCGCGGTGGCGGTCCCGCTCCCCGGGAGCCGGCCACGGTTCCGCGGTCCGGGCGCGGCCGACGTCCATCTGCGGGCGAATCCGGACGCACCACGGCGGAGGAGGCACACGGGACGCGTCGGGTGTGCGGGGCGGGTGGAGTACGCGGGGCCCGCTGAGTACACGAGGCCCGCCGAGGAAGCGGGGCACGGCATCGCTCATGCCGAGTACGTGGAGCACGGCATCGCCCACGCCGAGTACGCGGATGTGCTCGTCACCGGGGAGCCGTTGCCGGTGGAGTGGGCCCACCACCGGGTGGGCGCACTGATGTCGCGGTACCCCGGCTCCCTCGTCGCGGCGGTGCCGGCCGCCGGGAACGCCCTCGTACTCGGTGTGCGCGCGGCCGGGACCGGCGCCGGTGCACCGCCGGTCCGGCCGATCCGGACGGTCCCCGGCCTCCTGGTACCACCGCACGTCGTCGCTTCGGTGCTGCACGCCTGGCTGGTGGCGGGCGGCACGCCCGAAGCGCTCCGGTCGGTGGGGCCCACGGGGCCGCGGGGCCGCGGCTGAGGGGGGCGCCGACGGTCGGGGAAGGAGCGCCGGGAAGCCGCGCGAGCCGTCGTGGCGGGGAGCCGCGCGGCGGCGTGTGCCAGGGCTTCTTCCCTGCGTGCCCCGGCCGTCACCCGAGCGCGCGGAATCCGGTGACCGGCCGTCAGCGTACGGTCGTTCAGCCGGCCTGAATGCGGGTGTCGTAGTCCTCGCGGGCAGCGACAACCTCCGCTACATGCCCCACGGACCACTGCGTGAGCGCCTTCAGCGGCTCCCGCAGAGTCTGGCCGAGATCGGTCAACTCGTACTCCACGCGGGGCGGCACCTGCGCGTACACCGTCCGCAGGACCAGGCCGTCGCGTTCCAGGGTGCGCAGGGTCTGGGTGAGCATCTTCTCGCTCACCCCGGCCAGCCGCTGCCGCAGCCGGGTGAACCGGCACGCCCCCTCCCGGCCGAGCTCCCCCAGCACCAGGACGGCCCACTTGCTGCCGATCTGGTCGAGCAGATCCCGCGACGGGCAGCCGCGCACGTACGGATCTGACAACGCCGCTGTGGGGCCCGTCACATTCTTGTCGACCGACACGACGCTCACCTCGATGCTTTCGTCCGGGTTGCCACCTTACGACAAGGTGGCTACTTACCAATAGCGAGTATCGGAGGAAGGGTGGGATCCAGCCGCGGGAGGTCCGCGGCGGAACCGAAACCAAGAATCAGGGGTGGATCCCATGTCGATCGTGGTCACCGGTGCCTCCGGGCAGTTGGGCAGGCTCACCGTCGAGGCACTGCTGCGCCGCGGGGTGCCGGCCTCGGACATCGTCGCCACCAGCCGCGACACCACCCGGCTGAAGGAACTCGCCGACCGCGGTGTGGTGGTGCGCCGGGCCGATTTCGCCGACCCCGACAGCCTCGCGGCGGCTTTCGCGGGAGCGGACAGGCTGCTGCTGATCTCGACCACGACGGTGGACGAGCGGGTCGCCAACCACCGCCGCGCCATCGACGCCGCAGTGGCGGCAGGCGTGCAGCTGGTGGCGTACACGAGCATGTCGCACGCCGATACGGCCACCACGATCCTGGCCGCCACCCACCGCGCCACGGAGGAGTACCTGCGTGAGCGCGCGGTCCCCAGCGTGCTGCTGCGCAACAGCTGGTATCTGGAGAACTACACCGGTCGACTGCCGCAGATCCTGCGCGAGAACACCCTGGTCGGAGCAGCCGGCCGGGGAAGGATCAGCGCCGCCGCCCGCGCCGACTA
Organism: Streptomyces sp. NPDC054757; assembly: GCF_053612185.1. NCBI lineage: Bacteria > Bacillati > Actinomycetota > Actinomycetes > Kitasatosporales > Streptomycetaceae > Streptomyces > Streptomyces sp. NPDC054757. The sequence continues at coordinate 89,712 of NZ_JBSHBW010000005.1, read as the reverse complement.
CGCCGATGCGGCCGCGACCGTGCTGACCACCGAAGGCCACGCCGGCCGGGTGTACGAGCTGGGCGGCGACGAGGCGTTCACCCTGGCCGGTCTCGCCGCGGCGCTCTCGACAGCCGCCGGGCGGCAGGTCACCTACACCGACCTCGCGGCCGACGCGTTCGCCCACGCACTGACCGACGCCGGGCTGCCGGCGGAGCTGGCGGGGGTGCTGGCCGACGCCGATCTCGGCATGAGCCGCGACGAACTGCTCACCACCTCCGGCGACCTGCGCCGTCTGATCGGCCGCCCGACCACCCCGCTGGCCGACGCGATCGCCGACGCCCTGCGCTGACCGGCCACCACACCCTCGCCCGTCGCTGCCACCGCGCCTCCTTGCCGCCGCTGTTTCCATCGCCGTTGCCGAAGTCGCGGCCGTTGTACGGCGGTTGAAGCCTGGGCCGCTGCCTGTCGGCCGCGTACACCCCTCACCCGAAGGACCCCGATCCACCATGCCTTCCCGCACCACCGCACACTCCCCAGGGCGGCGGACGCTGCTCGCCCTCGCCGCGGCGTCGGCCGCCCTGGCCGCTCTCGCGGTGCCCGCCGCTGCCGCGCCGGCCCACCCCGGCACCGGCCGCGTCCACTCGATCACCCTCGACGGCCACCGGGCCTTCCCGGAAAGCGTCGCGGCCGACCACCGGAACATCTACACCGGCAGCATCGCCGACGGCACCGTCTACCGCGGGCGCGTCGGGACGCGTACGCTCCACCCGTTCCTGCCCGGTGGTCAGGACGGCCGCACCAGCGTCACCGGGATCAAGACCGACGGCCACCGCCTGCTGGTCGCCGGTGCCTTCACCGGGCGCTTCTTCGTCTACACCACCACCGGCAGACCGGTCGCCACCTACACGGTGCCCGACCCAGGCAGCAGAACCCTCGTCAACGACGCGGCCATCGCTCCCGACGGCGACGTCTACATCACGGACTCCTACCGCGCCGTGGTCTACCGGATCCCCGCCGCCGAGGTGAACGCCCCCGCCACCGGCGCCCACCGCACCCTGCACGCGGCCTACCGTCTCCCCGACTACACGGCAGGCCAGTCCAACGCCAACGGCATCACCACCAGCCCCGACGGCACCTCCCTGATCATCGGCTACTGGTACAGCGGCGCCCTCTACCGGCTCACTCTCGCCACCGGCGACCTCCGCAAGATCGCCGCGCCACCACTGACCAGCGCGGACGGCATCACACGCCGCGGGAACACCCTGTACGTCGCCCGCTCGGTGAACAACACGGTCACCACCCTCCGCCTGTCCGGCGACGCCACCCGGGCCACCACCGTCGCCACCCGCACCTACCCCGGCGCCGACACCACCACCGGCGTCGCCGTGAGCGGGCACCGGCTGCTGGTCACCAACTCCCAGATGGACACCTACCTCTCCGGCGACCCGCAGACCAGCCCCGTCTTCACCCTCGCCAGCCTGCCCCTGCACTGACCCCGCCCCCCCCGGCCCGCGTCCTCCTCACCGATGGCGCAGCCGGTCGGCCAGGCGCTCGGCGTCGGCCGGGCTCAGGCGCAGGAAGAGGGTGCGCGCGGCCTCGTAGCAGCGGGTCGCCTCCGCGGTGTCGCCCTGGCGGGCGGCGGCCTCGCCGAGCCACTCCAGGGCATACCCCTCCCAGTGGGCGGAGCGGACGTCGGACGACCGGAAGGCCGCCAGCGCCTCGCGCAGCCGCCGGGTGCCGCCGTCGTGGTCGCCGTCGCCTGCCAGTGCGCGGCCGAGCAGGGCCAGGGCCCGGGCCGCCTCGTAGCTCTCGCCCAGCGCCTCCAACTCGGTGCACGCGGCGGCCAGATACCCGGCGGCGGCCGGGTGGTCTCCCGCCGCCAGTGCGGTCTCGCCCAGGCGCCGCCGGGAGAGGGCGGCGCCTCGTGCGTATCCGGCCGACTCCCTCATGCGCAGGGCCGTTTCGAAGTGCGCGCGGGCGTCGTCGTAGTGGTGGGTGAGCAGACTGATGTGGCCGAGTCCGTTGATCGCCTGGGCCTGCTGGCGTAGGTCGCCGTCGGCCGTGGCGTGTTCCAGCGCCTGGGCGTACCAGTCGGCGGCCTCCGCGTAACGGCCCGCGTCGCGCAGCCCGATCGCCCCGGACGTCAGCATCCGCCCCTCGCCCTCCCGGGATCCGTCGGAACGCGCGGCGGCGAGCCCGGTGCGGTGCGTCTCGATCCACATCTCCCGGGGCCGCAACCGTACGAAGAGCGGCCAGGCGGCGTCGGTCAACTGCCAGCAGGCGGTGTGCCATCCGGCGCGGGCGCAGTGCCGTACCGCTCCCAGCAGGCTGTTGCGGTGCGTGTCCAGCCAGGCCAGCGCATCGGCGGGGGTGCTGAGGGCGGCGGGTACGACGCCCGGCACCGTGGCGGGTCGGGCGGGCAGCCGGTGGCCGGGGGTGAGGATGCTCTCCGCCGCGGTCGCGGAGGCCAGACACCAGTCCACGAAGCGGCGGAGGGTGCGCTCGCGCTGTGCGGGGCTCTCCCGCGTCTCGGCGATGAGACGGGCGTGGGGGCGTACGAGGTCGTGGAAGCGGTAGGTCCCTGGGCCCGTCTCCTCCAGGAGGTTCGCCTCCAGCAGGGCGCCGATGGCCAGGTCGGCGTCGGCGGAGTGCTCCCAGCCGTCCGGGCCGGCCGGGCCGGACGGCTCAGGGGGGTCCGTGCCGACCGCCGTCAGCAGGGAGAGGTCGAAGCGGTCGGCGGGCAGCAGGCCCATCCGCCGGTAGAGAGCGGCGCCGCTGCCGGTCAGCAGCCGGTAGGACAGATCCAGCGCTGTACGCACCACGGCCTCTCCCTCCACGCGGAGTGCGTCGAGCGGCCCCCGGCCCCGGGACAGGCTGCGGGCCAGGGCGGACAGGGTGTGGTGCGGGCGCGCGGCGAGCTGGGCGGAGGCGAGGCAGACGGCCAGTGGCAGATACCCGCAGAGGGCGACCACTTCACGCGCGCCCTCCGGGTCCTGGAGGACACGCTGCCCGCCCCCGCCCCTGGCGAGCAGCTCGACCGCGGAGTCGGGTGCGAGGGCGCCGAGTCGGTGCACGGCGGCACCGTCGACCTGGAGCCCTGTGAGGTGGCTCCGGCTCGTCACCACGGTGAGTCCTGCGGGCGCACCCGGGAGCAGGGGACGCACCTGAGCCGATGTGTACGCGTCGTCGAGCAGTACGGCCAGACGCAGCCCGGAAGTCAACGACCGCCAGAGCGCGATGCGTTGAGCGGTGTCCACCGGTACGGAGCCCACCCCGAGCGCGTACAGGAACCCTTCGAGTACGGCGGCGGCCGGTACGGGGCCTTCCCCGTACTCCGCTGCCGCCGCCCGGCCGCCCAGGTCGGCGTACAACTGCCCGTCCGGGAAGTCGTCGGCGAGTCCGTGCAGCCAGTGCGAGGCGAGCGTCGTCTTTCCGACGCCCGCGAAGCCGCTGACCACCAGCAGCTGCGGGGTCCCCGCGGGGTGTCCCGCCCGGAGCCGGTCCAGGGCGCGCACATCGCTCTCCCGGGCTATCAACGGCTTTCTGACCGGCGGCAGTTGGCGGGGCACCGGGGGGCGGGCGCTGTCCTGCCCGGCAGGCTGGTGGAAGTGGACGCCGCCCTGGATGTCGCGGGCCTGCACACTCGGCCCGTGCAGAACGGCTGCCCCGCCGATGGTGTTGGTGTGGGCGGCCGGTTCCTGACCGGGCCCGTAACGCCGTAACCAGTCGTCCACCGTGCGCGCCGTACGGACGTCGGTCCTCGCCGCATCGGCGAGGACGGTGGCCAGTCGTGCCATGTCCTGGAGCGGATCCACCGGCACGGCGTCGGCCGCCCCGTCCGCCGGTGGATCCTCCGGGGCGTCCGTCTGTACGTCCTCAGAGGGCCATAGCCGGGCCACGGCGGGGTCCTGACCGGCTACGGCGCGCGCGATCCGGCCCAGCTCCCGCCAGGCGGGGGAGGCCCGTTCGGTTCCATGGGCGACCAGGGACGACAGCAGCGCCGTCGCTCTGCCGGACTCCGGAGTGGACACGTCTCCCAACCTCCCTGAACAGCGCGGCGGGCAGTAAGCGAGTCGGTGGTGCTGTCGGTCGGTCGTGCTCCTGAGTGATTCCTGCGTCGGTTTGGCGTCGATGCCTGGTCGGGAGTGGGTTCCTGGTCGGGACCTCGTCGGGCCGACCGGGACCTGCTGGGCGGTATCCGAAGGTGAATATGCCAGAAGCATATGTGGAAATGCGGCAACGTCCTGCGTCGACCAGGAGAGGCATTCCCGCTCCATGGCGTAGATGAACAGAATTGCTCAGCCAGAAGTCAGTTTCGGACTTCAACAGGACGCAGGCCGGGCTCATATAGCCATGGGCGCTCCGCCGTGTCACTCTCGAATGCCCGGCCCATAGCGGGCCGGACCGGCGGAGGGACGCTGGTGGAGTGTGAGATTCGACTTTCAGGATCGGTGGAGGTAGGGGCCGCCGGCCGGCCCGGTGATCTCGGTTCCACCAAAACGCGGCTGGCGCTCGCCGCCCTGGCCTGGGACGCGAGCCGTACCGTGGGCGTGGACACGCTGGTCCACCGGATCTGGGACGAGAATCCGCCCGCAAAGGCCAGAGAAGCCCTGCATGTTCATGTCTCGCGCATCAGACGGGCCCTGAGGGCCGCAGGGGACGGGGCACCCCAGGTCGTCAGCCGTACGAACGCGTATGTGCTGGACATCGACCCCGACCGGGTGGACCTGCGCCGCTACACGAGCTGTGTCGAGCAGGCGCGTTCTCTGCGGGACAGCGGCGACGGGACCGAGGCGATGCGTCTGCTGGACGCGGCGGCGGGCCTCTGGCGCGGTGAACCGCTGGCCGGAATGGCCGGGGACTGGGCTGCCGCACTGCGCGGCACGGTCGGTGAGAGCCGTCTCGCGGGCGCCCGGGTGTACGCCGAAATCCTCATGGAGGCGGGGAAGTTCGCCGAGGCCGTCCCGGTACTGATGCCGCTCTTCGGTGAGCACCCGGTCGACGAGGCGCTGGCCGAGCAGCTCGCCCTCGCCCTCTACGGCAGCAGCCGCGCCGCCGAGGCGACCAGGCTGCTGCAACGGACGCGGCAGCGCGTCGTCCGTGACATCGGCCTGGACGCGGGACGGCGGCTGCGCCGGGTGCACCAGGGCATCCTCTCGGGCACCCCGGCCGCTGCGCTGCTCCTGCGGGCCGGCAGCGGAACGCACCGGCCCTCACGCCCCGGGCGCGTGGTCCCGGACAACCTGCCGCGCGACATCCCATGGGTGGGGCGCCGGGACGAACTGCGGCAGCTGACCGCCGCGCTCTGTGAGGGGGACGGCACCACCGCGCCCGTCGTGCGGATCGAGGCGATCGACGGGATGGGGGGTGTGGGAAAGACATCCATGGCGGTCCATCTCGGGCACCAACTGCGGGAACGGTTCCCGGACGGCAGGATTTACATACATCTGCGAGGACATGTCTCCGGGCGGGCGCCGCTGACAGCTGCCCATGCCCTCACCGAACTGCTGCGGCTGCTCGACATACCGGCTGTCGAACTGCCCGACGGTGAGGAGGAGTTGAGTTCCCTGTGGCGGGCCTCCGTACGGGACCGCCGGATGGTGGTGATCCTGGACGACGCCGCTGGACCGGCCCAGGTCCGGCCCCTGCTTCCGGGCGCGTCCCCGACGGCGGTCATCGTCACCAGCCGGCAGCGGCTTCCCGGCCTCCCGGGTGTCCGGCCCGTCTCGCTCGACGTGCTGCCGCGCGGGGATGCGATCGCGCTCTTCGAGCAGCGGCTCGGCGGACGCGGCGGCACCGGCCGGGGCGGCACCGGCCGGGGCGCGGACATCGAGCGAATAGTTCGTATATGCGACTATCTGCCCCTCGCTATCGAACTGGTGGCGAGCCGGCTGCTGCTCCGGCCGTCGTGGACCACGGCCGACCTCCTTGAGCAGTTGACCGGCGGCAGCGGAGAGCTTTCCGAAATGCGGGACGGGGAAAGATCGGTCTCCCATGTGTTCGCCCAGTCCTACCGTGCGCTGACCCCGGTCCAGCAGTTGGTGTTCCGCCGTATCGGTCTGCACTTCGGGCTGGAATTCGATACGTATGCGGTCGTCGCGCTCACCGGTCTCCCTTTCGGTACGGCCGCGCGCGCGGTCGAGGAACTCCACGCCCACCACCTCATTACCGAGCCCTCACCGCACCGCTTCACCCTGCATGATCTGCTGCGTGCGTACGCCCGTACGCTGATCGATGACGAGTCCGAATTACGTGACGATCCCGGTGCGGAACTCCATACCGATTCCGATTCCGTTTCCGGTGCTGATCCCGATTCCGGTTCCGGCGTCCGTACGGTGCGTGTGGACAGCCGGGACGACTCCCGTAGGGCGCTCGAACGGCTGGTGGATCATTACCTGCGTCTCGCCGTCCGTGCCGACCGGCTCGCCTACCCCTTCCGTTCGCGTATCGCCGCCGCTTCCGGACTCCCCGAGTCACCCGGACCCGAGATGCCCGACGCGCATGCGGCCGAGCAGTGGCTGATCACCGAGGGCGCCAACGTGCTGGCGGCGCTCGACCGGGTCCGCAGGCATGGTTCGGAACGCCAACTCGCCCTCTGCGCCAACATATTGGCCGGTTTTTTGGATGTGGAGGGCCACCTCGGCACCGCGGAACCGCTGCTGCGCCGAGCTGTGGAGCACTGGCGCGCCACGGGCGACGACGCGGCGCGGGCGCGTGCGCTTCTCGATCTGAGCGGGGTCTGTGTCCACCGCGGTGAGTACGGGGAGGGGCACGCGACGGCCTCGGAGGCCCTGGGGATCGCGCGGGCCCTCGGCGATTCGGAGCTGGAGAGCGAATCGATCCACCAACTGTCGATTCCGCTCTGGCACACCGGACAGTACGTTCTTGCGCAGACGCTGCAGGAAAGGTCACTGAGTCTGCGGCTGCAGTCGAATGACGCCGTCCAGGTAGGGCGCAGCTACAATCTTCTCGGTATTACCCATCTCCATCTGGACCATGACGAAACGGCGCTCGACTATTTCCTCCGCGCCCTTGTCGTATTCACGGACGCGGCCGATGACAGGGGGAGATACCGAACCCTCAACAACGTCGCGGAGCTGAGGCAGAAGAGTGGCGATCTGGAAGCCGCCGAACGTGCTTACCGAGAAGCCATAGATCTCTCCAAGGCAATGGTGGGAAGAGGAGACCGCGCCACACTCCAGATGAATCTCGCGAGTGTTCTGGCCGCTCTCGGAAAAACCGAGGAAGCCCTCGTCCTCTATGGAAAGTCGCTGCCGGCGCTGCGGGGCGTGGGGGACCTCAGAGGGGAGGGCGTCGCCCTCAACGGCACCGGCCGGGCCTACCGCGCGGCCGGCCTCGCCGAGCGGGCTCTGCCTCAGCACATCGCCGCTCTCGCGGTGATGCGGCGGATCGGCGCCGCAGGTGAAGTAGCCGGAGTTCTTTACGACTTGGCCCAGGCCGAGCAGGACACCGGGCGTATCGGCCAGGTCGCGGTGCACCTGGAGGAGAGTCTGTCGATCAGCCGCCGGATCGGCGCGCGTTCCGACGAGACCCGCGCCCTGAAGGCGCTCGGCCGACTGGGCCGGCGCAGGGGTTGAGCGACCCCGACTGCGGCCGTCCGGATGGTTTCCCGGGGCTGGACCGATGAATTCGAGAGGTTCACAGCGCCCATATGCGAGGAGTGGGTGATTTAGGTCGATCATGGGATCCGGTGGCGGGTCCCGTGTGTCGGACGGGCGTCTTGGTAGGGATAAGATTGCGGCGAGAGGGTGAAGGCGCCGCTTCTCCTCGGGGTGAATGCGTCGTGCGCTCGCACGCGTCTGGATGAGACCGCCGACGCAAGAGGTATTCCCGGTGCAATTTCTGAGGGCGAACGAATCGATTCGGGCTGCCCGCACACAATACAGGTGGGTGAACGTGACGCTTTTCTGTACCGCTTTTGTATGCATGACCTATGTCCTGACGGGGATATCTCAGATACATCCATCAGCTGTTTCCTGAAAGGCCTGTACCTTTCCCCGCCGGAGCTCGGCGCAGCTCGCCGGTGCCCCGGCGGGAAGGCCGACCGGGGCCCGGAGCGGGTCACACTCAGGGTCCCCAAGGGCCCGCACGCTCCCCCCTCGTCAGAGGACCTCGCCCGTGGTGCGCCGGTAGGTGGAGCGGCGGTCGTCGATCTCGGCCCAGCGGTCCCCGTAGAAGCTCCGGGTGATGCCGGGCTCCCGCAGGAAGTCGTGCGGGAAGCCGAGCGGCACGGCGCTCACCTCGTCCAGACGGGCCAGGGCTCCGGCGTCCAGGCGGACATCGACCGAGGCCAGATTGTCCGTCAGCTGGTTCTCCCTGGTGGCCGCGACGATGGGGATGACATTGCCCGGCCGGCTGCGCAGCCAGGCCAGTGCCACCTGGGCCGGGGACCAGCCGCCCTGCTCGGCCACCTCCAGTACCGCGGTGATCACGGCGTCCTCGTGGTCGTTCCGGCCGTCCGCGCCTGAGCCGTCCAGGCGGCCGGTCTCACCCCTGCGGTACTTGCCGGTGAGCTTGCCCGCCGCGAGCGGCGCCCAGGCCAGTACTGCCAGGTCGAAGGCGCGGGCCTGCGGCAGGAGCTCGCGCTCCGGTGTGCGCTCCAGCAGGTTGTAGCGGAGCTGGGAGCCCGCGAAGGAGGTCCAGCCGCGCAGTTCGGCCAGGGTGTTCGCCTGTGCGATCTCCCAGGCCGGCCAGTCCGAAACGCCGATGTACTGCACCTTTCCCGACCTGACCAGATCGTCCAGGGCGCGCATCACCTCGTCGACCGGGGTGAAGTTGTCGCGGGCGTGCACCCACAGGACGTCCACCCGGTCGGTGCGCAGCCGGCCGAGGCTGGCCTCCACCGACCGCACCAGGTTCTTGCGGTGGTTGCCCGCCGAGTTGACGTCGTCGGGGTCGGTCGTGCAGCTGTACTTGGTCGCCAGCACGAACCGGTCCCTGCGCCCCTCCAGCAGTTCCCCGAGAATGAGCTCCGAACTGCCCTCGGTGTAGTTGTTGGCGGTGTCGATGAAGTTGCCGCCCGCCTCCGCGTAGGCGTTGACGATGCGAGCGCTCGTCTCCTTGTCGGCGCCCCAGCCCCACTCCTCGCCGATGGTCATGGCGCCCAGGCTGAGCTCGCTGACGCGCAGACCGGTCCTGCCGAACAGTGTGTAACGCATGGTGTTCCCCTCGGTCGGGTGGGTGGCCGCCGGTTCCGTCCGGGTTCCGTCCGCGGCCCCGGTCCAGGCCCGTCCGTGACGCTAGGTGCTGGAGCGCACTTCAGCGCAAGCCCCGTCCGGCCCGCAGGCGAAGCCGGATGCCGCCCAGCCGCCCCGGCCGGATGCGCGCCGCGTTCCGGCGGTCGACCATGGAGGTCAGGGCGTCCGCCGTCCCGCCCCTGGAGGTCCCCTGTGTGCGCCGATGCGCCGGATGTTCCGCCCCCGCTGGGTCTGGAGAGCCTGGAATCGCTGTTCGCGGGTACCCCGGCGGGAATCTGCGTGCTCGACACGGAGCTGCGCTATCTGTACGTCAATCCGGCTCTCGAACGGATGAATGGCATTTCGGCCGCCGGGCATCTCGGCCGGACCGTCGAGGACATTCTTCCCGAGCTGGACGTCCCGTCGGACCTCCTGCGCGGTGTGCTCGCCGACGGCCGGGCCCGGGACCTGGCGACCAGCGGCCGGACCCCCGCGTCGGACCGTCCGGAGCCGCGGTTCTGGCAGGGCGCCTGTCACCGTGTGGAGCAGGACGGGGAGGTCCGGGGGCTTGTCCTGATCGTGCTGGAAGTGCTGGCGCCGCGCCGCAGGCAGGTGGAGTACGAACGGGTCAGCCGGCATCTGTCGATGCTGGACACGGCCGCCAACCTGATCGGCACCACGCTCGACATGAATACGACCTGCGGCGAGCTGGCCGACTTCGTGGTCCCCGAACTGGCCGATGTGGCGAGCGTCGAGGTGTTCGCCCCGGAGATCGGCCAGGAGGTGCGTCCGCCGCCCGCCGGGGTGGTCCGGCTGCGTAGGGCGGGCATGGCGACCGTGCCGGAACTCGCCGATGCGGTAAGGCAGTTCGGCGAACCGGGGCAGTACGCCGACTACCAGTCGGGCGGAACCATCGGGCGCTGTCTGGAGACGAACCAGCCGGTCCTGCAGAACCTCTCCACCGACGCCGAGCTGACCGCGTCCGCCCCCAGCCCGGAGCGGGTCGCCGTCTACCGGGCCCTCGGCTTCCACTCGGTGTGCGTCGTGCCGCTGACCTCCCGGGGGCGCCCGCTGGGCTGCCTGGCGCTGGTACGGGCCGGTGACTCACCCGCCTTCACCGACCAGGACGTGGTGGTGGCCCGGGAGCTGGCGGTCCGGGCCGCCGTCGATCTCGATCACGCCCGCCGCTACACGCGGGAGCACGGAATCGCCCTGGAACTGCAGCGCGCCCTGCTCTCCGAGCCGCGCAAACCGCATCCGCACATCGAGGTCGCCACCCGCTATCTGCCGGTCGGCCAGGGGGCGGAGGTGGGCGGCGACTGGTTCGACGTCGTACCCCTGTCGGACGCACGCCATCTGAAGGTCATGGGCGATGTGATGGGCCACGGGGTCGACGCCGCCGTGGCGATGAGCCACTACCGCTCCATGGTGCGGCTCCTCGCCCAGGACGACCTCCCGCCGCACGTCATCCTGGAGCGGCTCGATCTGATGGTGGAGAAGGCGGGCATCGACCGGGCTGCCACCTGTCTGCTGGCGGTCGTGGACCGCTTCCGGGGGGAGTGCCAGGTGGCGAGCGCCGGTCATCTGCCGCCGGTGTTCATCGACCGGGGGGAGCAGGCCGTGATCGCCGACATCCCGGTCGGGCCGCCGCTCGGCACCGGGCTCGGCGGCTATGAGACCGTCTCGCTGCCCTGCGGCCCGGGGACGGTCCTGTTCATGTACACCGACGGCCTGGTGGAGCGCCGGGGCGAGGACATCGATGTGTCCGTCGGCCGGCTGGCGAGTCTGCGTCTTCCGGTCGGCGGGACCCTGGAGGGTCTCCTGGACGACGTACTCGACCGGTTCGGCCGGGACGCCACGGACGACATCGCGGTCCTCGCGTCCCGGATCCGCTCCGGGAGAGCCGGGACGTAGGACGGGTTCGCCGGGGCGGGCGGCCGACGGGTCGGATGGCCGTCAGGTCGGATGGCCGGCCGCCGGGCCGGATGCGCCGGGCCGGGGTGGATGTACGGCGGTCAGACGTTCTCCGCCTGGAACATCCAGCGCTGCTTCTCCAGTTCGGCGGTGAGACCGATCAGCAGGTCCTGGCTCACCGGGTCCGCCTGGTCGGTCGCGGCGATCGCGCTGCGCAGCCGGGTGATCGCCCCGCCCAGCGCGTCCACCAGCAGCGCCACGACATCGTCGTCGGTGATCCAGCCGGTCGCCGGCTCCGGCAGTTCGCTCGTCTTGGCCAGCGCGGCGATACGCCCGTCGGGCGGTACGCCGATGGCGGAGGACCGTTCGGCGACGGTGTCCGCGTAGTCGCGGGCGGTGGTGACCACCTCGTCGAGCTGGAGGTGGACGGAGCGGAAGCGCGGCCCCACCACATTCCAGTGCACCTGCTTCGCGAGCAGGGAGAGGCCGAGCAGGTCGACCAGGGCGCCCTGGAGCGCCTTCCCGGTGGTCTCACGTGCCGCATCGGGCAGGGTGCTCTTCACGGTGGCAGTCATAGTGCCTGCACTCCTTACGTCGGTTGCCTCGTACGTCGGTTGCCTCGTACGTCGACGCGCTGTACCTCGTCGCGCCGTACTGCGGTGTCGCGTTGTACGGCGTTTCCGGATACTGCGTGTCCGACCAACCGCGTACCCGGGGAGACGGCGGACATTCTTCGCGTCGCACTCCGGTCATTTCGCGTCCCGTGCCGGGCGTCCCTCGCCGTGCGTCCCGCGTGCTGTGCGACCCGTGCTGTGCGTCATCTGCCGTGCGTCATTTCGCGTCCGCGTAACACTCGACCACCGCCGTCGTGAACGGGAACCGCACCGGTGTCTCCCCGAAGGCGATCCGCCCGGCGAGCTCACCGGCCGCCCGGATCGCCTCGACCACCCGCGGTGCCTCGTCCGCCGGGCAGTGCACGATCACCTCGTCGTGCTGGAAGAAGACCAGCTCGGCGCGGAGACCCCCGGTGTGGAGGGCGCGGCGCAGTGCGGCCAGCATCAGCAGTGCCCAGTCGGCCGCGCTGCCCTGCACCACGAAATTCCGGGTGAACCGGCCCCAGGCCCGTGCGTCCGGCGCGTGCGCCCTGCCCGACGGCCGGTCCGCACGGGACTCACCGTCGGGCGCCGGCTCCTCCTGCGGGATGCCCGCTTCGTCGCCGTCATCGGCCCCGGCCGCCGGTGGGCTGGTCCGGCCGAGCCAGGTCCGTACGAGCCGGCCCTCCTCGCCGGCTCTCGCCGCGTCGTCGACGTAGGCCACGGCTGCCGGGAACCGCCGCCGCAGCGCCGCGAGATTCTTCAGGCCGTCCCCCGACGTCTGGCCGTAGACCGCGCCGAGCAGCGCGAGCTTGGCGTGGTCCCGGTCGCCGCTGAACGCCCGGTCGGAGAGGGCCGAGTAGAGATCCCCCTCGTGTCCGGCCACCTCCATCAACCCGGGGTCGCGGGAGACCGCCGCCAGCACCCTGGGCTCCATCTGGGCGGCGTCGGCCACCACCAGACGCCAGCCCTCGTCGGCGACGACCGCCCGCCGGATCACCTTCGGGATCTGCAGTGCCCCGCCGCCGTTGGTGGTCCAGCGCCCGGAGACCGTCCCGCCCGGCTGGTACTCCGGGCGGAAGCGCCCGTCCCGCACCCAGTCCTGGAGCCAGGACCAGCCGTTGGCCGTCCAGATCCGGTAGAGCTTCTTGTACTGGAGAAGGGGCGGGACCGCCGGATGCGCGATGCCCTCGATCTCCCAGCGGCGGGTCGACTTCACCCGGATCCCGGCCTGTGCGAACGCCTTGACGACATCGGCCGCCAGCTCCGGTCTGACCCGGCGCCCGAAGGCCGCCGACACCTCGTCCGCCAGCTCCGCCATCCGGCGCGGCTCCCCGCCGCCCGCATACCGCTCCCCGAGCAGTTCGTCCAGGACGGCCCGGTGCACATCGGCCCGCCACGGCAGGCCGTCCCGGTGCATCTCGGCCGCCACCAGCATCCCCGCCGACTCCGACGCGGTCAGCAGCCGCATCCGGTCCGGGTGGACGGTGGTCCCGTACCGGCCGAGCTGGTCCGCGTACACCTCCAGGAGCGCGCTCAACTCCATGGGTACGGGGGCCGGTTCGAAGAGGGAGGACTGTGCGCCGGGCTCGGCCGACCGGGGGCGCGGATCGGGCGGCACGGGCGCCCGGTGCAGCCGGGCCCAGGCCGCCGCGGCCGACCGGGGCTCGCCGTACCGCCCGGCGTGGCCGAGCAGCAGCAGCTCCGCGGACTCGATGTCGTAACACCGCTCGACCCGCACCCCGGCCGCGAGCAGCCGCGGATAGATCTCGGCGGTCGAACGCCACACCCACCGGCCGACGCCGGGTCTGGCCCGCACCGCCTCGGCCAGATCCGGCTCGTACACCACGTCCCCTGCGGGCAGCCCGTCGCCGCCGAGTGGCGCGAGGTGTGCCCCGCCGCCCTCCGCCGTCGCCAGAGCCCACCGTTCGGTCATGCGAGCGAGTCTTGCAGCCGCCACTGACAATCCGCCGGAGCCGGAGCCGGAGCCGGAGCCGGTGGCGGGAGAGGGAGAGCCGTACGAAAGGCGGGCGGGGGCGGGAGCGGTCACGATCGATGGTGGGACACGGAAATCGATGCTGGGAAACGGAAGAAGTGCACCGGCGGTGTGGTTCTACCGGCCGGGTGCCGCCGGACCCGGGCATACGCCCCCCCGCGACTCACCTGCTCACCCACCCACATCTCACTCAGCCACATCTCACTCACCCACACCGGCTCACCGACCGAGGGAGACACCATGGAAGCGATCGTGTTCGAGGAGTTCGGCGGCCCCGAGGTGCTGCGGCTCAGGGAGACCGCCGAGCCGCACGCGGGCCCCGGCCAGGTCCGCCTGAAGGTGGCCGCCGCCGGGGTGAACGCTCTCGACCACAAGATCCGCAGCGGCTGGGCGAAGGACATGTTCCCGACCCCGCTGCCCGCGGTTCCCGGGGTGGAGGTCGCCGGGACCGTGGACGAGATCGGTGAAGGCGTCACCGGGGTCGCGCCCGGCGACGAGGTGGTGGGCTGGAGCGTCACGGGCGGGTACGCGCCGTACGCGCTCTCCGAGTCCTTCGCGCCCAAGCCCGACGCGCTCTGCTGGGAGGCCGCGGCCGCGCTGCCGGTGGCCGGTGAGACGTCGGAGCGCGTCCTGAATCTGCTGGACCTCAGGAACGGCGAGACACTGCTGGTCAACGGCGGTGCCGGCGCGGTCGGTTCGCTCGCCGTCCAGCTCGCGGCGGCCCGTGGAGCGACCGTCGTCGCCACCGCTTCCGAGGCCAACCACGACTACCTCCGGACGCTGGGTGCGACGCCCGTGACGTACGGCGAGGGACTCGTGGAGCGGGTCCGCGCCGTCGCCCCGCAGGGCGTGGACGCGGTCTTCGACGTGGCGGGCAAGGGGGCGCTCCCGGACGCGATCGAGCTGCGCGGCGGTACGACGGACCGGGTCGTCACCATCTCCGACCCGGCCGCACGGGAGCTGGGCGTGGTCTTCAGCGGGGGCGCCATGTCCGCCGACGCGGAGACGATCCTGGCGCGGCAGGCGGAACAGGCGGCGGACGGCACACTGCGGGTCGAGGTGGCGAAGGTCCTGCCGCTGGAGCAGGCGGAACAGGCTCAGCGGCTGAGCGAGGAGGGGCACGTACGGGGAAAGCTGGTGCTGAAGGTGTGAGACGGCGCTGGGTCCGGTCGGTCGGACAGCCACCCGGTCACCTGTCCACAGGCTGTGGACAAAGGATCCCGCCCGGATCTGCCGGATCTGCCGGATCGGGCCTGCCGGGCCTGCCGGGCCTGCTGGGTCCGGCGGGGCTGCCAGGGCTGCCGGACCGTCCGGTGCCGCGGGTCCGACGCCGTACAGGGTGATGACCTCACCGTAGGCGCGACGCACTGCGGCGCCCCGCACGCCGGCGTCGGCGGCCGTGTCCATGGGCGGCGGTGTCCACGGCCGCCCATGCTCCCGTTCCCGGCCGCCGGGCGGGAACGGGGAGGGCCGGACCTACCCTTGGCGCATGGAGAACGTATGGAACCGGTGATCGACCGGGCCTTCGCCGCGGCCCTCTACAGCGAGGGCGACGCGGGCCTGGACACCGGAGCCTCCCTGCTCGCGGCGGACCCGGCGGCCGACGCCGAGCTGGACCGGCGCGGTGCGGAGTTCCTGCGCCGGGCCTGGCGGCGCGGGTGGCAGCCCGCCGATGTGGTACGGCTCGTCCGGCGCGATCTGGCCGACCGGCATGTCCGGCTGCTGACCGCGCTGATCACGGCGGAGGTACGCACGTACCAGCGGCTGCCGCCGCGCTGGCGGGCCCAGCTCGACGCGCTGGACACACCCCCCTGGGAGGCCGACCGCTTCTCGTACGCGACCGCCCTCCTGGAGCTGTACCGGCTGCTCCTGCGGCTCCCGGCCATCGAACCGTTGGGTCCCGTCCCGGGTGCGGACGTGCTCCTTCCGCCGCACCACCACGCCGAGCCCCGCGCGCTCGGCCGGATCCGCGCGCTGCTGGCCAAGGCCGAGGCGACGCAGTACGCGGCGGAGGCGGAGGCGCTCAGCGGGAAGGCACAGGAGCTGATGGCCCGGCACAGCATCGACGAGGCGCGGCTCGCGGCCGACGGCCACCGTACGGACACCCCGGCGGCCTGCCGGATCGGCGTCGACGCCCCGTACGAGACGGCCAAGGCGGTCCTGCTGGACGCGGTCGCCACCGCGAACCGCTGCCGCGCGGTCTGGAACAGCGCGTTCGGCTTCTCGACGGTCGTCGGCTTCGAACCCGACCTGGAGGTGACCGAGCTGCTCCATACCTCGCTCCTGGTCCAGGGGATGGCCGCGATGACCCGCGCGGAGGCGGCGCAGCGTGCGGGCGGGCGCAAGCGGACGAAGACGTTCCGGCAGTCGTTCCTGACCGCGTACGCCAGCAGGCTCGGTCACCGGCTCGCCAGGGCCACCGACCAGGTGACGGCGGACGAGGCCGGTTCGCTCCTGCCGGTGCTCGCGGAGCGGGATGTGGCCGTGGTCTCGGAGGCGGACCGGATGTTCCCCGAGACCACCGTGAGCCGGGTGCGGGGCGTCTCGGACGAGGCGGGCTGGCTGGACGGCACGGCGGCGGCGGACGCGGCGGGGCTGGGGCCTGCGGCGGGCGCGGTGGGGCCGGCGCCCCGGATGCGCTGACGCGGCGGAGATGGTGCCCCCGCGCCCGCTGACGCGGCGGAGATGGTGCCCCCGCGCCCGCTGACGCGGCGGAGATGGTGCCCCCGCGCCCGCTGACGCGGCGGGGCCGGTGCCTGCTGACGTGACGGCCGGGAGTGCTGACGTGGTGCCCCGGACGGCGCTGACGCGACAGGGCCGGCGCCCCGGCCGCGCTGACGCGGTGGCCCGGGGCCCGGCCATGCGCCCGATATGTACCGGTATCCCGCTACGCTCAGCTCCATGCGCTGGCTCCGGGCCCTGTATGCGACCGCCCGCTCCGGGCTGAGGATCGAACAGCGGCGCCTGGAACCGCTCATCGCCTTCCGCGGCGCCGCCGGCCTCGCCCTGGTGGTTCTGCTCAGCCTCGACATCTTCGGCCCCGCCGTCGCCGCCAGCTCCGCCTTCGGCGCGTTCCAGGCGGCCATCGCCAGCTTCCAGCGCAGCTGGCGCGCCCGGCCCGTCCTCGCGCTGTTCTCGGGCGGGACGCTCGCCGTATCGACCTTCATCGGCTACCTCAGCGCCGTGCACACCGCCCTGTTCACGGCCCTGATCGCGCTCTGGGCGCTGCTGGCGGGGCTGGCCTGGGCCGTCGGGCCCACCGCCGGGATCATCGCCGCGTCCAACGTCGCGATGATGCTGGTGACCGTCACCCTCCCCACCTCCGTGCCGGCCGCGGCCGGCCACGCCGCGATGATCGCCTGCGGCGGGATCGTCCAGGCCGGGCTGATCGTCCTCTTCCCGGTCCGCAGATGGGGAGCCCAGCGCGACGCACTCGCCGACGCGCTGACCGCCGAGGCCGACTACGCCCGCAGGCTGTGCCAGGACCCGCTCGCCCCCTTCGACCCCGAGCCGTTCGTGACGGCGCGCAGCGCCGCCGCCGTCACCCGCAGGGAGGCCCGCAGGCGCCCCGCCGAACTGCACGGCACCCGCGGTGTCGCCGAGCGGGTCAGACCCGTGCTCGCCTCACTCGCCGACCCCGCCGTGGGCGCCGCGCCGGAAGGGCCCGAGCGCGAACGGGTGCGGGAACTCCTGGCCGCTGCGGGCTCCGTGCTCGACTCCGCGGCCCACGCCGTCCGGTACGGCGAACCGGTGGTCATCTCCGCCCCCGCCCTGTCCGTACTGGAGGCCCCCGACAACTCCGACGTGCTCACCGGACCCGCCCGCCGTGCCGCCGCCCGGCTGGCGACGCTGTTGCGCGGTGTCGTCGAGACGGCCAGGGGCCAGGGCACCACGGCCGACGCCGAGCCGCTGGTGCGGCCCTCGCTGGTACGGATGGCGCCGGTCGTGCTGCGGACCATGCGCAAGGAGCTGCGCAGTCACGACTCACCCGTCCTGCGCCACGCGATCCGCACCGCCGTGGTCGCCGCGGTGGGCTATCTCATCGGCGCCGCCCTGCCGTTCGGGCACGGCTACTGGGTGCCGCTGGCCTCCGTGATGGTGATGCGGCCGGCCTTCACCCAGACGTACGGCCGCGCCGTCGCGCGCTTCGGCGGCACCCTCGTCGGGGTCGCGGTCGCCACCGCCGTCGTCCGGCTGGCACATCCGGGGCCCTACCCGTCCGGCGCGCTCGCGGTGGTCAGCGCGGGGCTGATGTTCCTGCTGATGCGCACGGGGTACGCGGCCGGCTCGGCCTGCGTCTCCGCCTATGTCGTCTTCCTCCTCGACATGAGCGGCCTCGCGGTCGGCCAGACCGTACGGGACCGGGTGCTGCTCACCCTGATCGGCGGGCTGCTCGCGATGGTCGCGTACGCCGTCTATCCGGCCTGGGAGACCCCCAGGCTGCGCAACCGGCTCGCCGACTGGCTGCTCGCCGACGGTCGTTACGCGGCGGCGGTCGTCGCCCACTACGCCGACCCGGCCGGCGCCCGCAGGACCGATGTGCGCGACGCGGTGATCGCCGCGCGTGCCGCCCGTATCGCCTGGCAGGAGGCCCTGGAGCGGGCCACCCATGAACCGGTGCGCCACCGCGGCCTCTCCCGCCCGGTGGCCGAGGGGGCGGAGGAGGCGATGGCGCAGCTGGGCCGGGCCGCCATGCTGATGGAGGCCCATCTGCCCGGCCGCTCCACCACACCCGTACCGGCGGCGCGCGAGGTGGCGGACGCGCTGCTCCACGCGGTCGAGCGGGGTGCCAGGGACATCCGCCAGCGGCGGGTTCCGCACTGGGACGAGGTGCGCGAGAACCTGGCGGCATGGGACAGCGAGGGCGTACCCGACCAGGTCGTACGCGGCGGGGCGGGTCTGCTCCTCGACACCCTGGACCAGCTCACCGCCGCCCTGGACGAAGAGCCGGCCCGGCCGCGTCCCGACCCGGACGAAAAGCCATCGAGAAGGCCCTCCGGAAAGCCCTGAACAAACCCTGAACAAACCCTGAACAAGGCCCCTCAGAAGGCTCCGCAGAAGGCCCTGGGAAAAGCCCTAGAGGTGGGGCATCTTCAGCCCGTCCGGGAGCTTCCCGCCGTCGGTCCTCCTGAAGGTGTCCTTGATCCCGGCCTCCCACGACACCTTCATGATGCCGCCGTCGGCGGACTCGATCGTCCCCATGGTGCGGTCGTTGTTGCCGTCGGGGCACTTGAGGGTCAGCATCGGCTTCCCCATGTCGGCGACCACGCCGGTGCAGACATGCTGCCCCGCGATGGCGGCCTGCTTGCCCTGGATCACCAGCGCGGTGGACTTGCCGTCGGTCATGGCGAGCCAGCTGCCCTCCATGCCCGCGGCCTTCGCACCCGCACCGCCGCCACCCGTGCCACCCGTGGACGCGGACGGCGCCGGGGCCGCGGTGTGCGCGCCCTTGTCCTGGGACGCGTCGGAGCTCTTGCCGTCACTGCTGGAACATCCGCTGATCACGAGCGCAGCCGTAAGCCCGGCGACCGCGAGGCCGGTGGTACGTACGAACCTGTTCACTTCTTCCCCCTGGGTGTGGTTGACGGAACGCGACAAGCTACCAGGGAGCCGGATCGGGGGAACGGCGCGTCTCCGTGCATGAGAAACGTTTCATCGGCAAAGCTGTAGTGGAATGACCACCCCGCGTGCACGTGCATCTGCTCATGCATCGGCACATGAACACAGCTATGATCCTGGACAGTTGACAGCTGTACTTCCGCACGCCCGTACCGCTGCTCCGTACTCCGCTACTCCGTACTTCTGCACTACCCGGGAGCGACCTGTGCACCACGCATACAACGGCATGGCGGCAACAGAGCTCCACGGGGTCGTCTGGCAGAAGAGCGAGCTGAGCAACTCGCAGGGCGCGTGCGTGGAGTTCGCCAGGCTGCCCGGCGGTGACGTGGCGGTACGCAACTCACGCCACCCCGAAGGACCGGCCCTCGTCTACACCCCGGCCGAGATCGCGGCGATGCTGCACGGCGCGAAGGCGGGGGAGTTCGACCACCTGGTCGCGGAACAGGGCTGACCGGGAGCTGCGGTTGGCCCCCGCCCTGCTCCCCTGCTCCCCTACTCCCCCTGGAGCCGGAACAGCGCCCAGACCACCTTGCCGTGCAGCGTTCCCGCCAGCGGGTGCCAGCCCCAGCTGTCCGCGAAGGACTCGACCAGGAAGAGGCCCCGGCCCGACTCCGCCGCGAAGTCGTCCGACGGGCGGGCGGCGGGGGTGCCGTCGCTCGGGTCGCGTACCGCGCACACCAGACGGGAGGTCCACCGCATCAGGTGCAGCCGCACCGGGGCGTCCTCGTCGCGCGGGGTGTCGGTCGGCAGGGCGTGGCGCAGGGCGTTGGTGACGAGTTCGGAGACGACCAGCGCCACATCGTCGAAGCGGTCACCGAGGTCCCAGTTCAGGAGCGTCGACCTGGTGAAGTGCCGGGCCCCCCGCACCGCTTCGAACCTCGGCGGCAGGGCGCAGGAGGCGGAGCTGGACACGGCCAAGGGGTCGATGGGAGGAAGGCCCTGCTTCAACGGCTCGTCGAGCATGGTCGATCCATCCGTCCCCATGCGAGGCACTCCCCGGTTTCGCGGCCGTAGCCAGCGTGCGGTGGTACGAGAACGCAGGTGCGCGGGGCCCATGGTTCCGAATGCGCACGGCAGATGCAAGGGCAGATGCACGTGCACGCGCCGGACTTGAGCGGCCCGTGCCGGTTCTGGTGCATTTCTTCCTGCACTCCTGTCACACCCGTCCGTCGATCGCCCGCCGGGCTTTGCTCTTTCTGTAATCGATCGAGTACAGGGCGGAGCGTTTTAGTGGCAGACTGCCCCCCACATCACGACCGGGGAGGGTTGGAAAGTGTCAGCAGGCGAGTCCTGGGGTTCTTCCCAGACGCTGAGCACCGGAGGTGGGTCCGTCGTGCGGCGCATCCTCCTGGGCTCACAGCTCAGACGGCTGCGCGATTCACTCGGGATCACCCGGGAGGCCGCCGGATACTCGATCCGGGCCTCGGAATCCAAGATCAGCCGTATGGAGTTGGGACGGGTGAGCTTCAAGTCCAGGGACGTCGAGGACCTCCTCACGCTCTACGGAGTCCTCGACGCGACCGAGCGCGAGGCACTGCTGGGACTGGCCAAGGAGGCCAACCTCGCCGGCTGGTGGCACAGTTACGGCGATGTGCTGCCGGGCTGGTTCCAGACGTACATCGGTCTCGAAGGCGCCGCTTCACTGATCCGCGCCTACGAAGTCCAGTTCGTACACGGCCTGTTGCAGACCGAGGCGTACGCCCACGCCGTCGTCACCCGGGGCAACCCCACCGCGTCGGACGCCGACATCGACCGCCGGGTCGCGCTGCGCCTCGAACGGCAGAAGGTCCTGGTGGCCGAGCACGCCCCGCAGCTGCACGCCGTGCTCGACGAGTCGGCGCTGCGCCGTCCGTACGGTAAACGGGACGTGATGCGGGCGCAGTTGGAGCACCTCATCGAGATCTCCGAGATGCAGAACGTCACGCTCCAGGTGATGCCGTTCAGCTTCGGCGGCCACGCGGGCGAGAGCGGATCGTTCGCGATGCTGCGCTTCCCGGAGTCCGATCTGTCGGACCTCGTCTATCTGGAGCAGCTCACCGGCTCCCTCTACCTCGACAAGGCCGACGAAGTCGCCCAGTACGAAAGGGCCATGACGCAGCTTCAGCAGGACAGCCCGCCCCAGGAAGACACCCGCTCCATCATCAGGGACATCCTCCGCACCACCTGAAACGCACGTACGATGAGATGCCATCAGGCCTATGGCGTCATGAGCATCTGCGCGCGCGGCAGCGGCAGTTAGGGATCTCCATGTCCTTCTTCAGCGAGCTGGCTCTTCAGTACATCGACGGTGAGTGGAAGCCGGGCAGCGGCTCCTGGGACATCATCGACTTCAATCCGTACGACGAGACGAAGCTCGCGTCGATCACGGTGGCCACGGCCGCCGAGGTGGACCAGGCGTACCGCGCCGCCGAACGCGCCCAGGTGGCCTGGGCCGGGACGAACCCCTACACCCGCCGTACCGTCTTCGAACGCGCCCTGCGCATCATCGAGGAGCGCGAGGACGAGATAGCCGACGCCATCGTCACCGAGCTGGGCGGCACCCGGCTGAAGGCGGCCTTCGAGCTGCACCTCACCAAGGAGTTCCTGCGCGAGGCCGTCCAGCTGGCGCTGCGCCCCGAGGGCCGCATCATGCCCTCGCCCGTCGACGGCAAGGAGAACCGCGTCTACCGCGTCCCGGTCGGCGTGGTCGGGGTCATCAGCCCGTTCAACTTCCCGTTCCTGCTCTCCATGAAGTCGGTCGCCCCGGCCCTCGCGCTCGGCAACGCCGTGGTCCTCAAGCCGCACCAGTCCACCCCGGTCTGTGGCGGCACCCTGGTGGCGAAGGTGCTGGAGGACGCGGGGCTGCCGGCGGGCCTGCTGAACGTGGTGGTCACGGACATCGCCGAGATCGGCGACGCGCTGCTCACCCACCCGGTGCCCAAGGTCATCTCCTTCACCGGCTCCGACCGGGTCGGCCAGCACGTCGCCACGGTCTGCGCCGCCCACTTCAAGCACGCCGTGCTCGAACTCGGCGGCAACAGCGCCCTGATCGTCCTTGACGACGCCGACATCGACTACGCGGTCGACGCGGCGGTCTTCAGCCGGTACGTGCACCAGGGCCAGGTCTGCATGGCCGCCAACCGCATCCTGGTGGACCGCCGGGTGGAGCGGGAGTTCACCGAGAAGTTCGTCGCCAGGGTGCGGACCCTGAGGACCGGCGACCCCGCCGACCCGGCCACCCACATCGGCCCGCTCATCAACACCAGGCAGGCCGAGGCCGTCACGGCGCTGGTCGAGCAGGCGGTGGCCGCCGGAGCGACGGCCCTGGTGCACGGGGACACCGAGGGCAGCCTGGTCTCGCCCTCGGTCCTGACCGGTCTGGCCCCCGGCTCCCCGCTGCTCCAGCAGGAGATCTTCGGACCGGTGGCGCTGCTCGTGCCGTTCGACGGGGAGGACGAGGCGGTCCGTATCGCCAACGACACCCCGTACGGGCTGAGCGGCGCGGTGCACACCGGGGACGTGGAGCGCGGTGTCCGGCTGGCCAGGCGGGTCCGTACCGGGATGATCCACATCAACGACAGCACCGTGCACGACGAGCCGGTCGTCCCCTTCGGCGGCGAGAAGCGCTCCGGGCTCGGGCGGCTGAACGGCGACTCGATGGTCGACGCCTTCACCACACAGCAGTGGATCTCCATCCAGCACGGGCGCAGCGGGTTCCCGTTCTGACAGCGCGGTGCCCGCTTCCGGGGCCGGGCCCGGCCGTACCGGGGGACGAGCTCTAGGCTGGCCCCATGTCAGCGTCAGCGATCCGTCTGCTCGTACTCGGAGCGGTCCGCCAGCACGGGTCCGCGCACGGCTACCAGGTCCGCAACGACCTGGAGTACTGGGGCGCCCACGAGTGGTCCAACGCCAAGCCCGGGTCGATCTACCACGCCCTGAAGCAACTGGCCAAGCAGGGCATGCTGCTGGCCCACGAGACGGCTCCCAGCACGGCGGGCGGCCCGCCCCGCACCGAGTACGAGATGACGGCGGCCGGCCGGGACGAGTACCTCAGGCTGCTCCGCGAGGCACTGGTCACGTACGACCAGCGGACGGACGTCATGTCGGCGGCGCTGGGCTGCATCGTCGACCTGGAGCGGGCCGAGGCCGTGGAGCTCCTGAAGGAACGCCTGCGGGCGGTGGAGACCTGGCGGGCCTCGGTCACCGAGCACTACATCCCCGAGGGCGGCCCGCAGCAGCTGGGCCACATCGGCGAGATCATGAACTTCTGGATCCACACGGCGGACGGCGGGGCCGAGTGGACCCGTGGCCTGATCGCCCGGATCGAGAGCGGCGCGTATGTCTTCGCGGGCGAGGGCGAGCCCTTCGTGGGGGTGCTCGCCGACGGCGAGGAGAACCCGTACGCGAGCGGCGAGCCGGACCCCGGCGACAGCGCCTGACAGACGGCACCTGATGGACAGCGCCTGATGGACAGCGCCTGACGGGTGCGGCTCCCGGCCGCCCGGTGACGGGTGCTCAGTGGTGGAACGCGGTGGCCTCCGCCTTGCTCCGCTCCAACGGCCCCGACTGCCGACGCAGTTCGGGAAGGAGCGCCCGGAGGTCGTCCATCAGCAGATCGGACAGGTCCTCGGAGAACCCGTTCCGGCAGACCACCCGGAGCACCGAGAGGTCCTGCCGGTTCTCGGGGAAGGTGTACGCGGGCACCAGCCACCCCCGCTCACGCAGCCGCCGGGACACGTCGAACACGTCAAAGCTCGTGGTGTCGTCCGTGGTGGTGAAGGCGAAGACCGGCAGTTCATTGCCCCGGGTCAGCAGCCGGAAGTCGCCCAGTTCCTCGATCCGGCCGGCGAGCGATTCCGCCACGTCGCGTGTCGACTGCTGGACGGCGCGGTACCCCTCCCTGCCGAGCCGCAGAAACGTGTAGTACTGCGCCACCACCTGCGCGCCAGGCCGGGAGAAGTTGAGAGCGAAGGTCGGCATGTCACCGCCCAGGTAGTTGACCCGGAAGACCAGCTCCTCGGGCAGTTCATCGGGGGAGCGCCACAGCGCCCAGCCGACGCCCGGGTAGACGAGACCGTATTTGTGCCCCGATGTGTTGATGGACGAGACCCGGGGCAGCCGGAAGTCCCAGACCAGCTCCTCGTCGAGGAAGGGGGCGACCATCGCGCCCGACGCCCCGTCGACATGGACGGGGATGTCGAGCCCGGTGCGCTCCTGGAGGGCGTCCAGCGCCGCGCAGACCTCGGCGACCGGCTCGTACGACCCGTCGAAGGTGGAGCCGAGCACGGCCACGACCCCGATGGTGTTCTCGTCGCAGAGGTCGGCCGCGGCCTGCGGGTCCAGGTGGTACCGGTCGCCCTCCATGGGGACCTGCCGCGCCTCGACCTCCCAGAAGTTGCAGAACTTCTCCCAGCAGACCTGGACATTGACCCCCATGACGAGGTTCGGCCGCGCGGTGGCCGGATAGCGGTCCGCGTTCCGCTTCGCCCAGCGCCGTTTGAACGCCATGCCGGCGAGCATGCACGCCTCGCTCGACCCGGTCGTCGAACAGCCGACGGTGGTCGTGGGATCCGGTGCGTTCCACAGATCGGCGAGCATCGCCACACAGCGCCGCTCCAGCTCGGCGGTGCGCGGGTACTCGTCCTTGTCGATCATGTTCTTGTCGCGGCACTCCCCGAGGAGCACGCCCGCCTGCGGCTCCATCCACGTCGTGACGAACGTGGCCAGATTGAGCCGGGAGTTGCCGTCCAGCATCAGCTCGTCATGGACCAGCTGGTACGCGCTCATCGGCGGCAGCGGGTCGTCGGGGAGCCGGTGCTTGGGCGGGGCGGTGTCCATGCCGCCGACGGGGTTCGCCTCGCCGAAGAACGGGTTGACGGCGACGGTGGACGGTTTCCCGGAGCCGTCGGCCCCGTTCGCGCCTCG
This sequence comes from Streptomyces sp. NPDC054757, assembly GCF_053612185.1. Lineage (NCBI taxonomy): Bacteria > Bacillati > Actinomycetota > Actinomycetes > Kitasatosporales > Streptomycetaceae > Streptomyces > Streptomyces sp. NPDC054757. The sequence continues at coordinate 64,507 of NZ_JBSHBW010000005.1, read as the reverse complement.
GTGCAGGGGCATGGTTCGCGTTCGCCTTCCTCTGGGAGCACTCGACTGGGGCTGTCTGTCCGGAGCTGCCTGTCCGGGACCGCACGTCCGGGGCTGTCCGTCCGGGACCGCGGGGCCGGGACCGCGGGGCCGGGACCGCCTGTCCGGAGCGTGCGGGCCGGGCTCGCGGGGCCGGTACGGGGACGGGGCCGGGCGGCTCGTCCCCGTACCGCCCCCGTGGGTCACGTCCTGGCGATGACGACCGCCGTGCCGTAGGCGCAGACCTCGGTGCCGATGTCGGCCGCCTCGGTGACGTCGAACCGCATCGCGAGCACCCCGTTGGCGCCCCGGGCGCGGGCCTGCTCGATGAGCCGTTCCATCGCCTGGTTACGGGTCTCCACGAGGGTCTTCGTCAGTCCCTTCAGCTCACCGCCGATCATCGACTTCAGACCGGCGCCGATCTGGCTGCCCAGATGACGGGAGCGGACTGTGAGGCCGAACACCTCACCGATCACCTGCTGAACCGTGTGTCCGGGGACGTCGTTCGTCGTGACGACCAGAACGTCGGCCTGGGGCGACTGGCCGCCGCCGAAATCCTCGATGCTCATCCGGCACCACCTCCTGGTGATCACCTTGCCCGAATATTCGTATATCGCACCCGGGCGGGAGGGGACGGAACCAGGAACGCCGTGTCGGCGTTGATAACTTTGGCCAGCCATTACCCGCATGGCACCCATGCCGACTGACCCCAGGAGCCCGGAACCCGTGACTACTCTCGCGCTCGGACCGAGCTGGATGGACCCGGACTATCTGATCAGCACCTTCGGGGTGGCCGGTCTGCTGGTGATCGTCTTCGCCGAGTCCGGGCTGCTGATCGGCTTCTTCCTGCCGGGCGACTCCCTGCTGTTCACCAGCGGCCTGCTCGTCACCACCAACAAGCTCGGCACCCCGCTCTGGCTGCTCTGTGTGCTGGTGGCCGTCGCCGCGATCGCGGGCGACCAGGTCGGCTATCTCTTCGGCCGCAAGGTCGGGCCCTCGCTCTTCCGGCGGCCCGACTCCAAGCTCTTCAAACAGGAGAACGTCGAGAAGGCCCACGACTTCTTCGAGAAGTACGGCCCGAAGTCGCTGGTGCTGGCCCGCTTCGTGCCCATCGTCCGGACCTTCACGCCGATCATCGCGGGCGTGAGCCGGATGAACTACCGCTCGTTCGTGATCTTCAACGTCATCGGCGGCACGCTCTGGGGTGTGGGCGTCACCCTGCTGGGCGCGGGCCTCGGCAAGGTCGCGTTCGTCAACGCGCACATCGAGCTGATCCTCGTCGCGATCGTGCTGGTGTCGGTGGTGCCGATCGCGATCGAGTACCTGCGGTCGCGCGGCAAGGCGAAGCAGGAGGGCGGCGCACCGTCCGCCGGTGCACCGGAGAGCCCGGCCGCCCCCAGCGGCCAGCGCGGCCGGCACGCCAAGCGGTAGGGCCACGCCCGGCCCCCGGGTGCGGCCGCCGGACAGCTGTCAGAACCCGCGCGTCCGCTTCGCCGCCCTGCGCTGCCCGCCCACTACACCGGGGGCCCGCATGAAGAGCCGGGAGATCTCACCGCCGAGGTTCACCCCGACCGCGATGGCCAGCGCCAGGGCGGCGGCCTTGGTCAGCGAGGACAGCCCCTTGTTGACGTCGCTGTGCGCGATGTACAGCATCCCGAAGTACGTCGCGGAACCGGGCAGCAGCGGCCCGATCGCCGCGGTGACGTAGGGCAGCGCCGACGCGTACCGGTAGCGCGAGAACAACTGCCCGAACAGGCCCACGAGTCCGGCCGCGACGGCGGTGGAGGGCACCGGAGCGATCTTTCCCGCGTAGTGCATGGCCCCGTAGACGATCCAGGCCACCCCGCCGTTCAGCGTCACCATCAGCACCGTGGAGCGGTCCTGCTGGAGCAGGATCGCGAAGGCGAAGGTCAGCAGCATCGCGGCGCCGATCTGGATGAGGGGCCGGTTGGCGCCCGTCAGCGCGGCCTCCGCGTTGAGCTGGTTGGCACCGAACTGGAGCCCCAGCCAGATCACGATCAGCACACCGATGACGATCGAGATGAAGAAGTAGACGACTTCGAGCAGTCGCGCGGAGGCGGTGATGTAGTAGCCGGTCAGACCGTCCTGGACGCCCGCGACCAGCGCCCGCCCCGGCAGCAGCGCGAAGAGCCCACCGGTGATCACCGCGGAGGCGCGCAGATCGGGCACGTCGGCGAGGGTGAGCGCCACCCCCACCGCGGCGGGCGGCATCGCGGCCACCGCGAACTGGTAGAACTCCGGCAGCCCGCGCCCGGCGAGGTACCAGGCAAGCCGGTCGCCGAGCATCGCACCCACCATCGCGGCGATGAAGACCAGCGCGCCACCGCCGACCAGCACCGATGCCGCACCGGCCAGCAGCCCGTTGGCGGTCGTCAGCGCCCAGCCCGGATAGGGGTGCCGGTTACGGCGGATCCCGGCGAGACCCCGGTACGCCTCCTCCAGCGAGACGTCGACGTCCTCGGACGTGATGTCGTCGATGAGGTGGTAGACGGCCGCAAGCCGCGTGTAGTCGGTACCGCGGCGCCGTACGGTACGGCTCGCGGTCACCGGGTCGTCCACCAGCGACGGCTGGTGCGAGATCGACAGCAGGGTGAAGGTGACGGTCGGCTCGCAGCGTTCGAGCCCGTACGCCTGGGTGACGGCGAACATCGCCGCCTCCACGTCCTCGGCCCCCTCGCCGCCCGCGAGCAGCAACTCGCCGATACGCAGCGTCAGGTCGAGCACACGCGGTACGGCGGGACCCGACTCGTCGTCCTGCTTCTGCGCCGCCTCCAGCGCGGGCCGCTCATGGACCGGCATCCGCAGCATGGTGCGCATCCGGTCCTGCCAGGGCGCCTCCTTGGCCAGCTTGATCATGGGGAAGCCATGGGCCGGGGTGAAGGCGGGCGGGGAGTTCTGGGCGCTGTATGTCTGCGGTGTGGTGAAGGCGGAACCCTCGGGCTCGGACGGCGTCTCGGCGGCCAGCCCCGGCGGCACGGAGAACTCGGACGTGGTGGAGGAGTCCTCGGGACCCGGAGTCTCCGTACCCGTCGGCGGCACGAACGCACTCCGTACCTCGTCCGACTGCGGCTTGCGGTCCTCTGGACCGTCCGTCTCAGCCACTCGCTCCGCTCCCGCCTCTCCTGTTCCTGATCAGCGCCTGCCCAGTATGCGCACGGGTACTGCCTGTACCGCCTCCGGACGCACGGCCCCTACCGCCTCCGGACGCACCGCGGGCGGTGCGCCCGTGAGGGACACACCGCCCGCAGAGGCAGCCTCGGAGCGGACCGGCCGACGGCCGCTACCGGCTCCGGCCGGTCAGTGCGACCCGCCCTGCGCCTGGAGGCGCTTGTACGAGTTCTCGACCTCGGCCTCGGCATCGGCGCGGCCGACCCAGTCGGCGCCCTCGACGGACTTGCCGGGCTCCAGGTCCTTGTAGACCTCGAAGAAGTGCTGGATCTCCAGGCGGTCGAACTCGGACACATGGTGGATGTCGCGCAGGTGCTCCACCCGGGGGTCGGACGCCGGGACGCAGAGCAGCTTGTCGTCGCCGCCCGCCTCGTCGGTCATCCGGAACATGCCGATCGCGCGGCACTTGATGACACAGCCGGGGAAGGTCGGCTCGTCCAGCAGGACAAGGGCGTCCAGCGGGTCCCCGTCCTCGCCGAGGGTGTTCTCGACGAATCCGTAGTCCGCGGGGTAGCTGGTCGAGGTGAAGAGGCGACGGTCCAGACGGATCCGGCCGGTCTCGTGGTCCACCTCGTACTTGTTCCGCGAACCCTTCGGAATCTCGATGGTGACGTCGAACTCCACGGGTGGCTCCTCCATGATCAACACGAACTTCGGGTGGTGCTGCGTCCTGCCGGACCGGCCGGATGCCGTGCGCACGGCGAACGCAGTGGTTAAGTGTCCCCCACGACGATGTGTGATCGCGAAAGGGGCTGCTCCGAGGTGCCGGTGCCGAAGGTGACGACGTGGCAACTCTCGGCGGGCTCCGCCGTGATCGGTCTCGCGCTCGCGGCCGGACTGATCGCGGCGTCAGGACCCTGGGACTCAGGTCAGCGTAAGGCCGAGCGGGACTGGGCCGCCGCCCGGGACCGTACAGGTGGCGCAGATCACGGGCGCCCCGCGCACGGTGCCGCACCGGCCCCCGCGCCCAGCGCGCCCAGCGTGCTCGCCGCGCTCGGCGGCGGCGCCGCACCGACCGCCGAAGGGCTCGGCAGGGCGCTCGGCCGGCTGATGCACGACCCGGGGCTCGGCCCCACCGCCGGCGGCGTGGTGATCGACGCTGCCACCGGCCGGAGGCTGTACGGATCGGACGCCGACCGGCCGATGACCCCCGCCTCCACGGTGAAGCTCGCCACGATGGCCGCGGGCCTCTCCGCGCTCGGTCCCGGACACCGCATCGCGACCACCGTCACCGCGAGCCCCGACGGGAAGCGGCTGACCCTCAGGGGCGGCGGCGACCCGACCCTGGACCGGGACGGCCTGCGGAAGCTCGCCGACACCACGGCCAAGGCGCTGCGCGACCGGGGCGTCGGCTCCGTCCGCATCACGTACGACACGTCGCTCTACTCCGGCCCCGTGCTCCACCCCATCGGCCCCAACGACAACCTCGCCCCGGTCAGCGCCCTCATGACGGACGAGGGGCGGCTGCACCCCGGCACCACGGCGGCCCCCTCGGCGGCGGAGGACGGCGACCACGGCCCGGCCCCGCGCAGCGGCGACCCGGCGGGCGACACCGCCCGTACGTTCGCCTCGCTGCTGGCCGACCGGTCCGTGCACAGCAAGGGGACACCGTCACCGGGGAAGTCCCCCAAGGACGCGAAGCCGGTGGCCAGGACGTACTCGGCGCCGCTCTCGGCGCTGGTCGAGCGGGCGCTCACCAACAGCGACAACGACATCGCGGAGGCCATCGCCCGGCAGACCGCGCTCGCCGTACACCAGCCCGCGAGCTTCGCGGGAGCGGGCCGGGCGGTACGGACCCAGCTGGAGAAGCTCGGCCTGCCGCTGGACGGGGCCCGCTTCGCGGACGGCAGCGGGCTGAACCGGCAGGACAAGGTCACCCCGGCCCTGCTCGCCACCCTCCTCACCCGGGCGGGCGACCCGGCCCGCCCCGAGCTGCGGCCGATCCTCACCGGGCTGCCCATCGCCGGGTTCTCCGGCACACTCGACGGGCGCTACACGGACCCCTCCGGCGCGGGCGGTCTGCTGCACGCCAAGACCGGCACCCTGACCGGGGTGAACACCCTGGCCGGCACGGTGGTGGACGCCCGGGGACGGCTGCTGGCCTTCGCGTTCATGGCCTCGGACACCGCGTCCCCGGTGGAGGCCCAGTCGGCACTGGACCGTCTGGGCACCGCCGTGGCGTCCTGCGGCTGCGCGGGCTGAGACCCGGGCGGTGGCCGACCGCCCGCCCGCAGCGCCCGCCCGGTCACCGCCCGTGCACTGCACTCTCCGGGCAGCCGCTGCGCTCCGGGCAGCCGGTGCAACACCTCACCGTCCGCCGATCCGAGAACGTACGGTTGACGCATGACGCGCATCGGTGGTGCCGAGATGGTCGACTGGAACCTCGCCACGGCGACTGCGACCCGCTTCGCGAAGCAGGGTCCCGAGGTCAGCAGGGACGAGGCCCGAGCGGTGGTGGCGGAGCTGCGCAGGCACGCCAAATCCGCCGAGGAGCACGTCCGTGCCTTCACCCGGATGATCCCGGACGGCACGGACCTGGAGGACACCCCGGTTCTCGTGGTGGACCGCGCGGGGTGGGTCAAGGCCAACGTCGCCGGGTTCCGTGAAGTCCTCAAGCCGCTGCTGGGCAAGATGGAGGACCGGCGCGGCAGCTCACCGGGCGGCGCCGTGCTCGGCGCGGTGGGCGGCAAGGTCACCGGCGTCGAGCTGGGCATGCTGCTGTCGTTCCTCTCCTCCCGGGTGCTCGGGCAGTACGAGACGTTCGCCCCCGCGGGCCGTGACATGCCCGGGGCGGCGGGCGGCGGCGGCCGGCTGCTGCTGGTCGCGCCGAACATCGTCCATGTGGAGCGCGAGCTGGAGGTCGACCCGCACGACTTCCGGCTCTGGGTCTGTCTGCACGAGGAGACCCACCGCACCCAGTTCACCGGCGTGCCGTGGCTGCGCGACCATCTGGAGGGCGAAATCCAGTCGTTCCTCGAAGCGACCGAGGTCGACCCGATGACCGTCCTCGAACGGCTGCGGGAGGCCGCCCAGTCGTTCGCGGGCGGCCGGACCACCGGCGCCGACGCCGGGGAGGGCGACGGCGGCAGCTCACTGGTCGAACTGGTCCAGACCCCCGCCCAGCGCGACATCCTGGGCCGCCTCACCGCGGTGATGTCGCTCCTCGAAGGACATGCGGACTACGTGATGGACGGCGTCGGCCCGCAGGTCGTGCCGTCGGTCGACGACATCCGGGAGAAGTTCCAGAAGCGCAGGGCACAGGGTGCGGGCCGCCTCGACCAGGCGCTGCGCAAGCTGCTCGGACTCGACGCCAAGCTCCGTCAGTACCGCGACGGCGAGCGCTTCGTACGGGCCGTGGTCGAGCAGGTCGGCATGGACGGCTTCAACCGCGTCTGGACCTCGCCGAACACGCTGCCCACCAAGGCGGAGATCGCCGAACCGGCGGAGTGGATCGCGCGGGTGCACGGTAAGGGCGAGACGGCGCCCTGACCCGGCCCCTGGCAGAAGTACGCCGCGGTAATCACCCATCCGAGGGACCGTCGGCGAGGAGTTGGCGTGCGATGCTCGGGTATCGGCCTGGTTCTGTCACCATCTATGCACTCTGTGTGACGCACCCGTCCACCCGAGGCACCCCCCCAACTCCACCGAAGGGCACCGGATATGGGTCCCCATCCTGCGGTCGCAGCGATACGCCTGGCGGTCCGCCGCGTACTCCACGACGTACTCAACGAACAGACGGCCATCGGCGAAATCCCGGCCGGGCGCACGGCCGCCCCGCGTTCCCCAGTTGACCGGGGCGACCGCCCCGGAGGCGCCCCGTCCGAGCCGCACCGGCCGCTGGTGCTGGTCGCGTGCTCCGGTGGCGCCGACTCCATGGCGCTCGCATCGGCCCTGGCCTTCGAGGCCCGCAAACTCCCCGTCCGCGCAGGCGGCGTCACCATCGACCACGGCCTCCAGGACGGCTCCGCCTCCCGCGCCGCTGAAGTCGTCGCACGGCTGGAGAGCCTCGGGCTCGACCCCGTCGACTCCGTCGCCGTGACGGTCGGCAGGACCGGCGGCCCCGAGGCGGCGGCCAGGGACGCCCGGTACGCCGCGCTGGACGCGGTGGCGGAGCGCCGTGGCGCCGCCGCCGTCCTCCTCGGCCACACCAGGGACGACCAGGCGGAGACCGTGCTGCTCGGCCTTGCCCGCGGCTCCGGCATCCGCTCCCTGTCCGGGATGGCGGCCGTCTCGGGGGCGGCCGACCGGTACCGCAGGCCGTTCCTCCAGCTCGACCGCCAGACCGCCCGCAAGGCCTGTCTCGTCCAGCACCTCCCGGTCTGGGACGACCCCCACAACACGGACCCCTCGTACACCCGCTCCCGGCTGCGCCACGAAGGGCTGCCCGCCCTGGAGAAGTCCCTCGGCAAAGGGGTCGTCGAGGCCCTGGCCCGCACCGCACGGCTCTCCCGCGACGACGCCGACGCCCTGGACACCTGGGCGGCCAACGCCGAGGAAGCTGCCAGGGACGAGTCCGGGCAGCTGGAGTGCGCCAAGCTCTACGCCCTGCCGCCCGCCGTACGCAGCCGGGTGCTGCGCCGCTCCGCCATCGCGGCCGGTGCGCCCGCCGGGTCCCTCTTCGCCCGCCACATCGAGGAGCTGGACCGGCTGATCACCGGCTGGCGCGGGCAGGGAGTCATCAACCTCCCCGGCCGCGTCGAGGCTCAGCGGCAGGGTGGCAGACTGGTGATCCGGCAAGGCTGACGCAGAGCTGCGCCGCAAGCCGAAGCACAAGCAACCGAAAGTGGCCCGGGTGAACGAGAAAGACATGGGCACCGACCTCGCGTCGGTGCTCATCACCAAGGAAGAGATCGACGCCAAGCTCGTGGAGCTGGCCGCGAAGATCGACGCGGAGTACGCGGGCAAGGACCTGCTGCTCGTCGGTGTTCTCAAGGGCGCTGTGATGGTGATGGCCGACCTGGCCCGTGCGCTGTCCACGTCGGTCACGATGGACTGGATGGCGGTGTCGTCGTACGGGGCGGGCACCCAGTCGTCGGGCGTCGTGCGGATCCTCAAGGACCTGGACACCGACATCAAGGGCAAGCACGTCCTGATCGTCGAGGACATCATCGACTCGGGTCTGACTCTCTCCTGGCTGCTGTCGAACCTCGGATCCCGCGAGCCCGCCTCGCTGGAGGTCTGCACACTGCTCCGTAAGCCGGATGCGGCAAAGGTCTCGCTCGATGTGAAGTGGGCCGGGTTCGATATTCCGAATGAGTTCGTCGTCGGTTATGGACTCGATTACGCCGAGAAGTACCGCAACCTCCCCTTTGTCGGCACACTGGCTCCGCACGTGTACGGCGGCTGACACCCCGTCCGGCCCTGTCGGGCGCCCGGCATTCAGCCGTGAGCCGAACGGGAACCCTCACCTATTTCCCGCCGTTGGAGCAGGGGAAGGAAGGTTCGTCGGCACTCCCGTGAGGTCGCGGGCGGCCATGCTGAGGTACCGTCCGAAGAACACTCTTTACTCACAGCAGCATTTACCTACGGGCAGGAGGGACGGGGCGTAGTTCCGCCCCGTATGGATGGACGTGAAGCGATACTTCCGTGGGCCGGTCATGTGGATCGTGCTGGCCGTCCTCGCCGTGGTCGTGTTGATGCAGGTCGTCGGCTCGTCGGGCGGCTACAAGTCAGTGGACACCTCCAAGGTCGTCCAGGCGATCGACAAGAACCAGGTCGAGCAGGCCAAGGTCACGACTGGTGACGAGAACGTCATCAAGATCGAGCTGAAGAACGGCCAGAAGCTGGACGGCGAGTCGGGCGGCAAGTTCCAGGCGAACTACATCGGCGACGCGCAGGGCACCGCCCTCGCCGCCAAGCTGCAGAGCAAGGTCGACAGCGGCGACATCGGGAAGGGCTACACGGTCTCCCCGTCGAAGCAGAATCCCTTCGTCGGGATCCTGCTCTCGCTGCTGCCCTTCGTACTCATCGTCGTGGTCTTCCTGTTTCTGATGAATCAGATGCAGGGCGGCGGCTCCAAGGTCATGCAGTTCGGCAAGTCAAAGGCCAAGCTGATCACCAAGGACACCCCCAAGACGACCTTCGCCGATGTGGCGGGGTCCGACGAGGCTGTCGAAGAGCTCCATGAGATCAAGGAGTTCCTGCAGGAGCCGGCGAAGTTCCAGGCCGTCGGCGCCAAGATCCCGAAGGGCGTCCTGCTGTACGGACCGCCCGGAACGGGCAAGACGCTGCTCGCGCGCGCCGTCGCGGGCGAGGCCGGGGTGCCGTTCTACTCGATCTCCGGTTCCGACTTCGTCGAGATGTTCGTCGGTGTCGGTGCCTCCCGGGTGCGTGACCTCTTCGAGCAGGCCAAGGCGAACGCCCCGGCGATCGTCTTCGTCGACGAGATCGACGCCGTCGGCCGGCACCGCGGCGCGGGCCTCGGCGGTGGCCATGACGAACGCGAGCAGACGCTGAACCAGCTGCTCGTCGAGATGGACGGCTTCGACGTGAAGGGCGGGGTCATCCTGATCGCCGCCACCAACCGGCCGGACATCCTGGACCCGGCGCTGCTGCGTCCCGGCCGTTTCGACCGGCAGATCGCGGTCGACCGTCCGGACATGCAGGGCCGTCTGGAGATCCTCAAGGTCCACCAGAAGGGCAAGCCGGTCGCCCCGGACGTCGATCTGGGCGCGGTCGCCCGTCGTACGCCCGGCTTCACCGGCGCCGACCTGGCCAACGTGCTGAACGAAGCGGCGCTCCTCACGGCGCGCGGCAACCAGAAGCTCGTGGACAACGAGTCGCTGGACGAGGCGATCGACCGTGTCGTGGCTGGCCCGCAGAAGCGGACCCGGATCATGTCCGACAAGGAGAAGAAGATCACCGCGTACCACGAGGGCGGACACGCCCTGGTCGCGGCGGCTTCCCCCAACTCGGACCCGGTCCACAAGATCACGATCCTCTCCAGAGGCCGTGCTCTCGGCTACACGATGGTCCTGCCCGACGAGGACAAGTACTCGACCACGCGCAACGAGATGCTCGACCAGCTGGCGTACATGCTGGGCGGGCGCGCGGCCGAGGAGCTCGTCTTCCACGACCCGACCACGGGCGCGGCGAACGACATCGAGAAGGCCACGGCCACCGCCCGCGCGATGGTCACGCAGTACGGCATGACCGAGCGTCTGGGCGCGATCAAGTTCGGGGCCGACAACTCCGAGCCGTTCGTCGGCCGGGAGATGGGTCATCAGCGCGACTACTCGGAAGAGGTCGCGGCGCTGGTCGACGAAGAGGTCAAGAAGCTCATCGAGACCGCGCACAACGAGGCCTGGGAGATCCTCGTCGAGAACCGCGACGTTCTCGACAACCTGGTCCTCCAGCTCCTTGAGAAGGAGACGCTGAACAAGGAGCAGATCGCCGAGGTCTTCTCCGGGATCGTGAAGCGTCCGGCCCGCCCGGCGTGGACGGGCTCCAACCGGCGTACGCCTTCGACACGCCCGCCGGTGCTCTCCCCGAGGGAGCTGGCGCTCACCAACGGCGCTGTCAACGCGGTCACCGCGGGTACCAACGGCACGACCCCCGCGGAGGGCGGCATCGAGTCCGTCCCCGAGGACCGGCCGGAGAGCTGACACCCGGGGCCGCCCGGAGCGCTTCCGCGCCGGGCGGCCCCGGAATGCATGCCGCGTCCCCCAGGTTCTAGCCTGGGGGACGCGGCATTTTCTTTCAGGAGCGAGGCACAGATGACCGACCCGATAACGCTGGACGGCGCGAGCCAGATCCGCGAGTTCGACGAGAAGCGGGCCGAGAATGCCGTACGGGAGCTGCTCATCGCCGTGGGGGAGGACCCCGACCGCGAAGGGCTGCTTGAGACGCCGGCCCGGGTGGCGCGCGCGTACAAGGAGATCTTCGCGGGGCTGCGGCAGAAGCCCGAGGACGTACTGACGACGACGTTCGACCTCGGTCACGACGAGATGGTCCTGGTCAAGGACATCGAGGTGCAGAGCCACTGTGAGCACCACCTGGTGCCGTTCACCGGGGTCGCCCATGTCGGCTACATCCCGTCGTCCGACGGGAAGATCACCGGTCTGTCGAAGCTCGCCCGGCTCGTCGACGTCTACGCCCGGCGCCCCCAGGTCCAGGAGCGGCTGACCACGCAGGTGGCGGAGTCGCTGATGAAGATACTGGAGCCGCGCGGGGTGATCGTGGTCATCGAGTGCGAGCACATGTGCATGACGATGCGCGGGGTCCGGAAGCCGGGAGCGAAGACGATCACGTCGGCGGTCCGCGGCCAGCTGCGCGATCCGGCGACCCGGGCCGAGGCGATGAGCCTGATCATGGCCCGCTGACCCGGGCGGGCCGGCGGCCGGTTTGGCCCGGCCTGGCCGGCCGCTGGTCAGGCCCGGTCAGGGCAGCGCTTTCGGGGCAGGCTCATCGCCTCGGCCCGGCCGGTGCGGCCCGGTCCCGGCCGTCAGCACGCGGTCAGGCGGCCGCGCCCCGGCCGTCCTGGTCCTCGTCGTCCGGGAGCTTGCAGACCCGCTCCAGGAAGAACGCCGCGGCCACCACCCCGACCCCCGCGACCACGGAGAAGCCCGCATAGATCGCCTGGTCGCGGCGGGCCGGGTCGTCCAGGTGGCTGAGCAGATAGACGCCCGTACCGCCGTACATCCCGCAGACCAGCGACGCCACCAGCGCACTGGCCTGGGCGAAGACCACCGCGCGGGCCGCCATCATCGGGTCCACGCCCTTCGCGCCGGGACGGCGCTCCCGCTGGGCCCGCAGCCGGGCGCGGAGCGAGAGCGCCGTGGCGAGCAGCACCACGGCGATGGCGCCCAGCACGATGGGCGCCGCGAGCGGCACGCTCGGCAGGGTGCCCACCGTGTTCCAGAGCCGGGCGCCCGCCCAGGAGAGCACTCCGGCGACGACGAACAGGCCGGCCAGTACACCGAACCGTAGTTGCTTCACGTAACCCTGCTCTTCACTCTGCTCTTTGCGGTCCCTGCTCTTCCCGGTCCCACAGAGGCTAACGGCTACTCGGGCAGGCAGAGTTCCAGATCCGCGCGGGGCAGTACGCCTTCGCTGCCGACCGCCGCGAGCAGCTCGGCGACCGGGCCGCGGCCCGGCACCTCGGCCGCCGGATCCACGTCGTGCCACGGCACCAGGACGAACGCCCGCTGGTGCGCGCGGGGGTGGGGGAGCGTGAGCACCGGGTCGTCGGAGACCACATCCGCGTACGCCAGGATGTCCACGTCGATGGTGCGCGGGCCCCAGCGCTCCTCGCGCACCCGGTCGAAGGCCTCCTCGATGGCCTGGCCGCGCTCCAGCAGCGAGTCGGGCGGCAGCGTCGTCTTCACGACGACCACCGCGTTGAAGTACGAGGGCTGCGAGCCGGGGTCGACGCCCCAGGGCTCCGTCTCGTACACCGGGGAGACGGCCTTGACCCGCAGGCCAGGGGTGTCCTCCAGGGCGTCGATCGCGCCCTGGAGGGTCTCCAGGCGGTTGCCGAGGTTGGCGCCGAGGGAGATCACGGCCCGTTGGGGATTGGACAGCGTCACATCGGCCGCGTCGACCTGGGCGACCACGGAGGCCGGTACCGGCTGAACGGTCGGGTCGCTCTGCGGCTCGCTGGGATACACGGTCATACTCGGCTCCGGATGATGGTGATGGTCACGTCGTCGAAGGGGACGGTGATCGGGGCATCCGGCTTGTGCACGACCACCTCGACCTCCTCGACGCCTTCGTGCTTGAGGCACTGCTGGGCGATCCGCTCCGCCAGGGTCTCGATCAGATCGACCGGTTCGCCCCGGACGACATCGACGACCTCCTCCGCCACCACGCCGTAGTGCACGGTCTTCGCCAGGTCGTCGTCGGCCGCCGCGGGGCGGGTGTCGAGGCCGAGCACCAGATCCACGATGAAGGTCTGGCCCTCCGCGCGTTCCCTCGGGAAGACGCCATGGTTCCCACGGGCCTTGAGGCCGCGCAGCGCGACACGGTCCACGCGAATCACTCCTGCTGTTCGTCGGTAGGCGGGCCCGCGCCGAATGCGGTCGGCGTGGCCCACATATTCGAATCTACCTGCGGCCACCGACAGCACCCCGTCACGGGGGCTGCCGGTCGTGGTTCTGGCTGAGTGATATTCGCCCCTACCCGCGGCTGCGCGGCTGAACCCTATGGAGGGGCACGCCCACTCAGGCGGGTGTTTCGTCGCCCTCGGCCGTGCCCTCGCCGTCCTCGCCCTCGCCGGTCTCGGCGAGTACGGGCGAGCCGTGGTGGGACCAGAGCTTCCAGCCGTCGGGCGTCCTGCGGAACGTGTTGGTGGCGACCACGAGCTGTCCGACCAGTGGGCCCAGCTCGCCCGCCTCCTCGGCGGGGCCGCCGCTCAGGATGTTCTCGGTGCAGGTCACCAGGGCGGTGTCGTCGGCGATGTTCACCACCACATCCGTCAGGAAGAACTGGATGTACTCGGTGTTCGCCATGATCAGCGCGTACGACCTGAGGACGTCACCGCGCCCGGAGAGCACCGGCCAGCCGGGGTGGACGCAGGAGATCTCGTCCTCCAGCCAGAGAGTGGACAGCGTCTCGAAATCGCCGCGCTCCATCGTCTCGTAGAAGGCCGTGTTGGCGAGCTCGACCTCTTCCACGTCGGTGGCCGCGGTCATGCGGCGCCCTCGACGGCGCGTGCGACGCGGACCGCGTCGGCCGTGGCCCGTACCTCATGGACCCGGACGGCCCAGGCGCCCGCGTGGGCGGCGAGCGCGGAGACCGCGGCGGTGGCGGCGTCCCGCTCGCGGGCGGGCGGCGGGGCGGCGCCCTCATGGGCCAGCACCCGGCCGAGGAAACGTTTGCGGGATGCGGCGACCAGCAGCGGGTGACCGAGCGCGCGCAGATCCGCCAGGTGGGCCACGAGCGCCAGGTCGTGCTCGGCGTCCTTGGCGAAGCCCAGGCCCGGGTCCACGACGATCCGCTCGGGTGCGATGCCTCCGGCGACCGCCGCCTCCACCCGGGCGCGCAGCTCGGCGAGGACTTCGGCGACCACGTCCGTGTAGTGCGCGCGTGCGGCCATCGACTCGCTGAACCCGCGCCAGTGCATCACCACGAACGGGGCTCCCGCGGCGGCGACCACCGGGACCATGGCGGGGTCGGCGAGCCCGCCGCTGACGTCGTTGACCAGGACGGCACCGGCCGAGACCGACTGCTCGGCGACGGTGGCGCGCATGGTGTCGACGGAGACGGTGACGCCTTCGGAGGCCAGCCCCCGTACGACCGGCACGACCCGGCGCAGCTCCTCGTCGGCGTCGACCCGGCTGGCACCCGGGCGGGTCGACTCACCGCCCACGTCGACCAGGTCGGCGCCCTGCGCCACCAGGTCCAGGCCGTGCTTGACGGCGGCGCCGGTGTCGAACCAGCGGCCGCCGTCGGAGAAGGAGTCGGGCGTCACATTGACGACGCCCATGACCGCACAGCGGTCCCACTCCGGCAGCCCTGCCACCCGGCCCCGCCCGTGCAACGTACTCATGCCCCCAGCCTAAGGGCTGTCCCGTATCCCCGGTGGATCAGTCAGCGCACGCCGTCCGACCCGGTGCACGCACGCCCGCGTACTGGATGTTCTCCGGCGCGGGCCGCCGGGCCGGGCGGGTCACGCCGCCCGTGCCCCGCTCTCGCCTGCCGCGCCCTTGAGGTGGGTACAGGGCCGCTCGGCCACCCGCTCCCGGCGGGAGAACGGCCAGGGCAGGCTCAGATTGACGAAGCCCTCCGCCTGCATCGCGGCGAAGCCGATGCGCGGCAGGTCGCCGGTGTTGCGGAAGACCACGAAGCGCGGCTCCCAGCGGGGCTGGAACTTCGCGTTGAACTTGTACAGCGACTCGATCTGGAACCAGCGGGACAGGAAGACCAGCAGCCCGCGCCAGCCCCGCAGGACCGGGCCCGCGCCGATCTTCTCGCCGCGGGCCAGCGCCGAGCGGAACATCGCGAAGTTGAGGGAGACCCGCTCGACGCCGAGGCCGGGGGCGGCCTGCAGGGCCGCCACGATCAGCAGCTCGTTCATGCCGGGGTCGGCCGCGCGGTCGCGGCGCATCAGTTCGAGGGACATGCCGTCCTTGCCCCACGGCACGAAGTGGATGATCGCCTTCAGGTCACCGAAAGGGGAGTCGGGCCCGTCCGCCTTGTGGGCGGTGGCGATGACGCAGTCGCCGTCGCCCGGGTCGCCGATCCGGCCGAGCGCCATCGAGAAGCCGCGCTCGGTGTCCGTACCGCGCCAGGCCGCGGCGGCCCCCCTGATGCGCTCCAGCTCGGTGTCGCTCACGTCACGAACGCGCCGGACCCGCGTCTCGTAGCCACCGCGCTCGATGCGCTTCACCATCTGGCGTACGTTGCGCATCGCTCGTCCGGCGAGGGAGAAATCCACGACATCCACCACCGCCTCGTCCCCGAGTTCCAGTGCGTCGAGACCGGTCTCGCGGGTCCAGACCTCACCGCCGGTCTCGCTGCACCCCATCACCGCGGGGGTCCAGGAGTGCAGCTTGGCCTCGTCCATGAAGCGCTCGATCGCGCCGGGCCACGCCTCGACGTCACCGATGGGGTCACCGCTGGCGAGCATCACCCCGGACACCACCCGGTAGCAGACGGCCGCCTTGCCGCTCGGCGAGAAGACGACGCCCTTGTCGCGGCGGAGCGCGAAGTGGCCGAGTGAGTCACGGGCGCCGTGCTTCTCCAGCAGGGCCCGCAGCTGCTTCTCGTCCTCGTCGGTGAGGCGCGCCGCCGGGTGTTCGGGCCGGAAGGCCAGATAGATGGTGGTGACGGCGGTGAGCAGACCCAGGGAGCCGAGCGAGTAGGCGACGGTCCAGGAGGTGTTGCCCTGGTACTCGACCGGGCCCTCGAAGCCGAAGAGCCCGAACAGCACGTGCTGGAGGCGGTCGGCGATGCTGGGGCTGCCGACGACCCGGCCCGGATGGACGCTGACGATGATCAGGCCGAGGCCCAGCGATCCCGCCCCGAGCACCACGAAGTTGGCCAGCGCCTTCCACCGGCTGCGCGGATCGGGCAGCGCCTCGAACTCGGTGCGGTGGCGTACGACCAGGGTCAGCAGCACCAGCGAGATCACCGCCCCGACGATCGAGTGCCGGTAGCCGAACTGCGCCACCGCGCCGATGGGAAGCAGCACCACCGCAGCCCGCCAGGCCCTGCGTTTACGGCGTTTGAGGCCATGGGCGAGGAGCAGCAGGAGCACCCCGGCGCAGAGCGCGAGCGCCGCGGTGAACGGCCCCAGCGCACCGGGCAGCACCTCGGCGACCGTATGCATCCGGCTGTGCCGGAACCGGGGGAAGGCCCCGCCGGCGATGTCGAGCAGGCCGACGACCGTACAGGCCGTCCCGACCAGGGAGGGGACGGTCTCGGGGCGGGGGCCCCGGAAGATCCGTCGGACACTCTTCGGAACCATTACCGACTTTTCCCCATCTACCGGCACAGACATCGCTTCCCACGGCTCCACAAGAGGTTCAGTGTCCGCCGGTCGCCGAATTCGGCGCAGCACCCGGACATTTTGTGTCCTCTAGGACGGCAATTACGGGGCGCGGG
This sequence comes from Streptomyces sp. NPDC054757, assembly GCF_053612185.1. Lineage (NCBI taxonomy): Bacteria > Bacillati > Actinomycetota > Actinomycetes > Kitasatosporales > Streptomycetaceae > Streptomyces > Streptomyces sp. NPDC054757. The sequence goes on along the minus strand of NZ_JBSHBW010000005.1, from coordinate 47,755 downwards.
TTCATCGGCTCCGTAAAAAAACTCTCCGTAAAAACTCCGCAGAAAGTTCGGCTCCCCATGGGTCTCACCAGCCACAAGGTTCTGGCGCTCGCCGCACTGCTGGCCATCGCCCTGTTCGCCGCGACGATATGGCTCTGGCCGCGGCTCGCACGGCGGTCCGGCCGTGCGGTGGCCGGCCGGATCGGACTCTTCCTCGCGACCCAGGTGGCGGTCTTCGCGACAGTCGGGCTGATGGCCAACAACTCCTTCCTCTTCTACGGGTCGTGGGCCGACCTCTTCGGGCAGGAGCAGACCCCGGGCGTGGTCGTCGACCACGACGCGGGCAGCCATGACGTCCGGGTGGTGACCAGGACGGGTCTTGATGTCCCCGGCGGCACCAAGCCGGAGGTCGCCGGGCAGATACAGAAGGTCGTGATCCAGGGCCGCGCGTCGAAGATAGCCAGCTCCGCCTACGTCTATCTGCCCCCGCAGTATTTCCAGCCGGCGTACATGAAGCGAACGTTCCCCGCGGCTGTCGTGCTCACCGGCTACCCGGGCACCGCGGAGAACCTGATCCACGGCCTCCACTACCCGCGGACCGAACTCGACCAGCTGAAGGCCGGGAAGATGCGGCCGATGGTGCTGGTGATGCTGCGGCCGACGGTGGCCCCGCCGAGGGACACCGAGTGCGTGGACATAAAGGGCGGACCGCAGAGCGAGACCTTCTTCGCGAAGGACCTCCCGGGGGCCGTACGGGCCGCGTACCGGGTCGGCGCCGGACCGCTCAACTGGGGCTCGATAGGGGACTCGACCGGCGGCTACTGCGCACTGAAACTGGCGGTCCATCACCCGGGCGTGTACGGGGCAGGGGCGGGGCTCTCCGCCTACTACCGGGCGGCCGAGGACCCGACGACCGGCGACCTCTTCCAGGGCAACGGCCCGGAGCGGCGGCGCGCGGACCTGATGTGGAGCCTGGACCACCGGCCCGCCCCGCCCACCTCGCTCCTCGTCACCACCAGCAAGAAGGGCGAGGGGAACTACCGCAGCACGATGCGCTTCATGGCCAAGGTGAAGCCGCCCACCCGGCTGTCGTCGATCACCCTCACCAGCGGCGGGCACAACTTCAACACCTGGCGCCGCGAGATCCCCGCGGGCATGGAGTGGCTGAGCGGGCGGCTCACCGGCCGCTGACGGTCTCCAGCTCCACCTCGTCGCGCGGGATCTCCCGGGCGTCGGCAGCGGTGGAGCGGCGCAGCGCCTCATGCAGCCGGGCAGGGGTCAGCACCCCCAGGAAGCGGCCGGCCCCGGCCTCGCCGGTCACCGCGATCCAGCCCGCGTCGTGCTGCAGCATGGTGGCGAGGGCCTGCCTGAGCGAGGCTCCGACGGGCAGCCGGGCGTCCATCCGGCGGGCGTGCTCGCCCACCGTCCCCTTCGCCGTGGCGGCGTGCTCCGCCGAGATCCAGCCGTGCAGATTCTCGTCCCGGTCCAGGACGACCGCCCAGCCCGGCAGCGTGGCGGGCAGCGGGTCGTCGAGGTGCACGACCGGGGGCTGCTCCAGGTCACCGGCCTCGATCGGGGTGACGGAGAGCCGCTTCAGGCCGCGGTCCGCGCCGACGAAGTCCGCCACCCAGGGCGTCGCGGGCGCGCCGAGCACCGCTGCCGGGGCGTCGAACTGCTCGATCGTGCCCTGGCCGTACACCGCGATCCGGTCGCCGAGCCGTACCGCCTCCTCGATGTCGTGGGTGACGAAGAGGACGGTCTTGCGTACGGACTTCTGGAGCGCGAGGAACTCGTTCTGCAGATGCTCGCGCACGACCGGGTCGACCGCGCCGAACGGCTCGTCCATCAGCAGGACGGGCGGGTCGGCCGCCAACGCCCTTGCCACGCCCACCCGCTGGCGCTGGCCGCCGGACAGCTGGTCGGGGTAGCGGTTGCCGTGGACCGCCGGGTCGAGCCCCACCAGGTCCAGCAGCTCCGCCGCCCTGGCGCGTGCGGCGGCCCGCTTGACGCCCAGCAGATGCGGGACCGTCGCGGTGTTGTCCAGCACCGTCTTGTGCGGGAAGAGGCCGACCTGCTGGATCACATAGCCGATCCGGCGGCGCAGCTCGACGGGGTCGGTGGCGGATATGTCGTCCCCGCCGACGTATATCCGGCCGCCGGTCGGCTCGATGAGCCGGTTGACCATCTTCATCGTGGTGGTCTTGCCGCAGCCGGACGGGCCGACGAGCGTGACCAGTTCACCTTCGGCCACCTCGAAGGAGAGGTTGTCGACGGCGGTCGTGCCGTCGTCGTACCGCTTGGTGACGTTTTCGAATCGGATCATGATTCCCCATTGTGACGGGCCGGTTGTGAAGGCCATGTTGCTGCAGTACGACGGATCCCGGCATTGTCAGTGGCCGGGGTTAGGGTCGCCACTGAGTTGAGGAAACCGATGGGGGCCGGGCCGACGGGGGCCGGGCCGACGGATCCGGACAGGTCCGGAGCACGGCGGGGGCCGGGAAGCGGGGTGCGATGAGCGGGCAGAACTGCATGGCGAGGAACGACTGGCTCTGCTGGGAGTACGTCACATCCCGCAGCCAGGAGCTGACCGACGCGATCGTCCAGCACATCTGGATCACCGCGGTGTCCGTGGCGATCGGGCTCGTGGTGGCCTTCCCGCTGGCGCTCCTCGCCCGCCGCGGGCGGGTGTTCGCGGGACCGGTGCTGGGGCTGACGACCGTGCTCTACACGGTGCCGTCGCTGGCGATGTTCTCGCTGCTGCTGCCGTGGTTCGGCCTGTCGGCCGCCCTGGTGGTCACCGGTCTCGTGCTCTATTCGCTGACGATTCTCGTACGGAACATCCTGGCCGGTCTCGCCGCCGTCCCCGAGGACGCGAGAGAGGCGGCGCGGGGCATGGGGTACGGACCGGCCAGACTGCTCTGGGAGGTCGAGCTGCCGCTGGCGCTGCCCGCGCTGTTCGCCGGGGTGCGGATCGCCACGGTCTCCACGGTGGCGCTGACGACGGTCGGCTCGATCGTCGGCAAGGGCGGGCTCGGCAATCTCATATCGGACGCGCTGCCGACCCTCTTCAAGGCGCAGGTGCTGACCGCGTCCGTGCTCTGTGTGCTGCTGGCCGTCCTGGCCGATGTGCTGCTGCTCCGCGTCCAGCGGCTGCTCACGCCCTGGACCCGAATACGGACGCCGCGGTCGGCCCGGTCGGCCGGGACGGCTGAGACAGCCGAGACGGCAGAGACGGCTGAGGTGGTCTGATCATGGGTGAGTTGACCGATGCCTGGACCTGGCTGACCACGGGGTCGCACTGGTCGGGGGAGAGCGGTGCCGGGCACCGGCTGGCCCAGCATCTGACGGTCAGCGGCATCGCGTTCGCGCTGGCGTGCCTCATCGCGCTGCCGGTCGCGCTCCGCCTGGGCCACATCGGCCGGGGCGGCGCCCTGGCCGTGAACCTGTCCAACGCCGGGCGTGCGATACCGACGTTCGCGGTGCTGGCGCTGCTGCTGCTGACCCCGCTGCGCTCGTACGGCGATCTGCCGACCGTGATCGCCCTGGTGCTGTTCGCGGTGCCGCCGCTGCTGACCAACGCCTACACCGGGATGCGCGAGGTGGACCGGTCGGTGGTGGAGGCGGCCCGGGGGATGGGGATGTCGGGGCGTCAGCTCTTCCTGCGGGTCGAGCTTCCGCTGGCCTATCCGCTGATCATGACCGGGCTGAGGTCGGCAGCGGTCCAGGTGATCGCCACGGCGACGCTGGCCGCGATGACCGGCGGGGGCGGTCTCGGCCGGATCATCACCGCCGGGTTCAACACGTACGACACCGCGCAGGTGGTGGCGGGCGCGCTGCTCGTCGCCGCGCTGGCCCTGGTCGTGGAGGGGCTGCTGGTCGCCGCCGACCGGCTGCTCGACCCGCGTCGCAGGGCCGCGGCCTGAGGGCGTCCGCCGCCTCCGCCACCGCGCTCCCCGTCCCGAACGTTCCGCAATCACCTGTCACTTGGAGTGGACCTCATGATCAAGACCTCGCGCATAGCGGGCGCCGTGCTCGGCATGGTGGCTCTGACGGGCTCCCTCGCGGCGTGCGGCGGCGACAGCCTGGAGAAGGACAAGAACGGCGGTGGTCCGAGCGCCGCTTCCGGTTCGGGCAAGAAGGGCTCGCTCGTCGTGGGCGCGGCCGGCTTCACCGAGTCGAAGGTGCTCGCCGCGCTGTACAGCCAGGTGCTGGCCCACGCCGGATACAAGACCTCGGTCACCTCGGTGAACAACCGCGAACTGTACGAACCGTCCCTGGAGAAGGGCCAGATCGACGTCGTACCGGAATACGCGGCCACCCTCGCGGAATTCCTCAACGCCAAGACGAACGGCGCCAAGCAGGCCGAGAAGAAGCCCGTCGCCTCCGGTGATGTCGCGGCGACGGTCGCCGCCCTGCGGAAGCTCGCCGGGCCGCGCGGGCTGAAGGTCCTTCCGGCAGGCCGGGCGGTCGACCAGAACGCCTTCGCGGTGACCAAGGAATTCGCCGCGAAGAACAAGCTCAAGACCCTTTCGGATCTGGGCAGGTCGAAGGCGAAGGTCAAGATCGCGGCGGGTGACGAATGCACGGTGCGGCCGTTCTGCGCACCGGGCCTGAAGTCGAAGTACGGCATCGACGTCACCGGCATCGACCCCAAGGGCGTCGGTACCCCGCAGGCCAAGCAGGCGGTGAAGGACGGCACCGATCAGCTGGTGCTCACCACCACGACCGACGCGACCCTGGACACCTACGGACTGGTCCTGCTCCAGGACGACAAGAAGCTGCAGAACGCGGACAATCTGCTGCCGGTCGTGAATGCCAAGGACGCGGGGAGCCCCGGGATCGCCGCCGCTCTCGCCAAGCTCACATCGGCGCTCACGACCGCCGATCTGATCCAGCTGAACCGCAAGGTCGACTCCGAGCGGGCGAAGCCCGACGACGTCGCGAAGGACTATCTGAAGTCGAAGGGCTTGATCAACTAGCCGGTTCACCGGGGAATGGCGGGAAGCACCGGACTGAACCGTTGCCGATAACCCTTCTGGGTATCCCTTCGAGGTAACCGCTGGGGAACAAATCCCGGTGCGGTCATCCATTGAGCGCACACGCACGGTAAATTTCGAGCCATGCCACGTGGACGCCACCGCCATTCCCCACCCTTGCACCGGCTTCTCCAGCCCTCGGCCGTAGCCGGTGTGTCGCTCCTTCTCGCCGCCGGTGCCTGGCTGTTCGCGGATCCCCTGGTGCTCCGCTGCCTGGTCGTTGCCGCGGCGGTCGCCGCGGTGACCGGTGCGGTCCTCATGCGCAGCTGGGACCGGGTGGCGGGCCGCAGGGTCGCCGAACTGACCCGGTCGCGGGCCGCCGAGGAGTGGCGGGCCGAGGAGCGCACCGCCGAACTGGAGGGCGACCTGGAGGAGTCGCGCGCACTGCGCGTCAGGCTGGAGACGAAGCTGCGGGCCAAGCGGGCCGAACTGGCCGGGCTGCGCGGGGAGCACGCCGCGCTGCTGCGCCGGTACGCGACCGCCGAGACCGAGCGGGCCGGTGCGCTGGAGGGCCGCAGGCTGCTGGCGATCGAGGCCGCTGCCCCGGCGGCTCCGCGCGCCGCGCTGCCGGCCGCGCGCTCCACGCCGACTCCCGACGCGTACGCGAAGGCCGCCCAGGCCCTCGGTTCGCTCAGCCGTAACGCGGCGGCCCAGCGCGAGCAGCGGCGGCAGACCGAACAGCGGGAGGCGGCGAAGCCGGCGGGGAAGCCGGAGGCGGCCGCCGCTGAGCACGCGCGCCCGCAGTCGGCTCTCCCGGCTCCGCGTCGCGTTCCGGCGACCGCCGTCGCTCCGTACACCCCGCAGCAGGGCCGCGCGCCCCGGCCCGTGGGCGGCTTCGACTTCTTCGGCATGCAGAGCGCCCAGAGCACGCGGCGCCCAGCTGAGAAGGCCGCTCCGGTGCTGGAGCCCGCGCAGCTGGCGTCCGTGCAGAACGAGGACCTGGCGGACGTGGTGGGCGCGGAGGCCATCGCGGCGCACCACGCCGAGACGGCGGCCTCCGCGACCGGCGGGGGCACCGGCGACGGCGTGGACGACGGGCCCGACGACGGTGTGGACGACGGCGTGGACGGGACCGCCGGGAAGGACGCCGAGCGTGGGGTCGGCCAGGTCATCGACCTGACCGAGCACGACGAGACGGAGCAGATCGACGTGGGCGTACTGCGTACCGCGATCTCGTAGCGCCGTCCGTAGTGCCGTCCTGTGGCGCCGTCCTGTTGCGCCGGTCGGCGGAACGCCCGTGGCCCGGAACCCCGATGGGGATCCGGGCCGCTCCGCGTCCGTACGGGCCGCGTACCGCCCGCCTACTTGTCGATGTCCCCGACCACGAAGAAGAGCGAGCCCAGGATCGCCACCATGTCCGCGACCAGGGTGCCGGGCAGCAGCTCGGTCAGCGCCTGGATGTTGTTGAACGAGGCCGAGCGGAGCTTGAGGCGGTACGGGGTCTTCTCGCCCTTGGACACCAGGTAGTAGCCGTTGATGCCGAGCGGGTTCTCCGTCCAGGCGTACGTCTCGCCCTCCGGGGCCTTCAGCACCTTCGGCAGCCGCTGGTTGACCGGCCCGGGCGCCAGCGCGGCCAGCCGGTCGAGACAGGCGTCGGCCAGGTCGAGGGCGTTGTGTGTCTGGCCCAGCAGCACCTCGAAGCGGGCCAGGCAGTCGCCGTCCTCGCGGGTGACGACCTTCAGGGTGTCCTGGAGTTCGCCGTACGCGAGATACGGCTCGTCGCGGCGCAGGTCGAAGTCGACGCCCGAGCCGCGGGCGATCGGACCGCTCACCCCGTACGCGTGCACGGCGGCGGCGGAGAGCACCCCCACGCCCCGGGTGCGGCCCCGGAAGATCTCGTTGCCGAGTACGAGGTCGTCGTACACGTCCATCCGCGACCGGACGTCGGCGACGGCCTCCCGCGCCCGGCCGAGCCAGCCCGCGGGAAGGTCCTCCTTGAGGCCGCCGACCCGGTTGAACATGTAGTGCATCCGGCCGCCGGAGACCTCCTCCATCACCGTCTGGATCACCTCGCGTTCCCGGAAGGCGTGGAACACCGGGGTGATACCGCCCAGTTCGAGGGGGTATGAGCCGAGGAACATCAGATGGTTGAGCACCCGGTTCAGCTCGGCGAGGAGCGTACGGGTCCAGACCGCGCGCTCGGGGACCTCCATCCCGAGCATCCGCTCGACGGCCATCACGACACCCAGCTCGTTGGAGAAGGCGGAGAGCCAGTCGTGGCGGTTGGCGAGCATGATGATCTGGCGGTAGTCGCGGGCCTCGAAAAGCTTCTCCGCGCCCCGGTGCATATAGCCGATGACCGGCTCGGCCTGCTGGATGCGTTCGCCGTCCAGGATGAGCCGGAGGCGGAGCACTCCGTGGGTGGAAGGGTGCTGGGGGCCGATGTTGAGCACCATGTCGGTGGTCTCCGCGGCGCCGCCGATGCCGACCGTCGTCTCCGTCATACGGGCCAGTATCCCTCCCGCCCGTACGCGCCCACCGGCTGCATCAGCCACCCGAAGTCCCCCAGCCCGCCCCGCGCCACCAGCTCGGCGGCCTCACCCGCCGCCGCCAGGGCCCTGACGTAGGCCGCGGGGTCCGTCGAGGCCAGCGCCAGGGGCGGGCGCCCGGCGCTGATCCCCAGGGCGGTGAGCGCCTCCCGCTGGGAGCACAGGGTCGTCTGCGGGGGGCGCGGGACCGGCTTCCGGGTGTGCGGCCGGGTGTGCGGCGGTACGGGGACGGAGGCGTCAGGCGGTACGGAGGCGTCCGGCGGTACCGAGGCATCCGGCCGCACGGTGGCGCCCGGCGGCACGAAGGCACCCCGCGATACGGCGGCCTCTGCCGGTACGCAGGCGTCCAGCGCCACATGGGCGGTGAGGTCGCAGCTCCCGTCCGGTACCGGCCGTACCTCGCGGCCCTCCCGGAAGCCGGTGAGGGTGCCGAAGGGCGGACGGGCGCCGCGGAAGTGGGCGTAGTCGACGGCCACCGCGAGACCCGCCTCCAGCGTTCCGGCCGCCGCCGCCCACGCCTCGTCGCGCGGGCGGCCGATCTCGGCGCGGGTGCCCGGCTCCTCCAGGGGCCACCAGCGGTCGAGCCACGCGGCGTCCGCGCCGGTCACCGGGGCACCCAGCCGCTCGGCGCCGTCCTCCGTCCTGACCTGCACATAGCGCGGCGTCCCCGCGGGGTCGGCCTCGGCGACATCGACCGGCACGTTGTCCAGCCACTCGTTCGCGAAGAGGAGCCCGCGCTCCCCGGCCGGCGGCTCGGCGCACCAGACGACGCGCTCGTCGAGCCCCGCCGGCCGTGGAGCGCGCTCCACGGCGTACGCCCGTACCGGGAACCCGGCGGGCAGCGCGGCCAGGACCCCGGTCACCAGCTCACCCCGGCCCGCCCCCATGTCGATCAGGGCCGGCTCCGCGATGTCGAGACCCATGAGCAGCCGGGCGACGGCCGACGCGAACAGCGGCGAGGCGTGCACCGAGGTACGGAAGTGCGCCGCCGGGCCCTCCGGCCGCAGATAGAAACCGTCCGCCCCGTACAGCGCGGCCTCCGTCGCCGCACGCCACCCGCGCCACTCATCAGTCACGGCGTCAAGTCTCCACCTTGGGGAGTACTCCCCGGGCGACCGGATCGGTCCTCCGGTTGACCCTTACACCTGTTCGGCATCTTTACGCTGGGTTACGTGCAGCGTCTCTACGCCTTCATCCGCAGACACCCGACTCTGGTCGACGGCTTCTGGGCCGTCGTCCTGCTCGGGTTCTCCGCGATGCAGTGGGAGGCGTCCCGCACGGGGCCCGGATACGACGTCAAGGCCGTCCCCGTCTTCCTGGGCCTCTGCACGGCCGTGGCGCTGCGCCGCCGGGTGCCCGAGGCGATGCTGCTGCTCGTGACGGTGCTGGGGGTGGCGCAGCTGGTCTTCGACATCTCGGCGGGGCCCGCCGACTTCGCCATGCTGGTGCTGATCTACACCGTCGCGGCCGACGGGAAGCGCTGGGCCTCCCGGTTCGCTCTGATCGGCGGACTGTGCGCGGGGACGCTCGCGCAACTGCGCTGGCACGAGGGGCCGACTCCCACCTGGGTGCAGCAGACGGTCTTCACGATGGTGGCGACGGTCCCGTTCGTCCTGGCCTGGGTGCTCGGCGACTCCGCGCGGACCCGCCGGGCCTACTTCGCCCAGCTGGAGGAGCGGGCCTCCCGGCTGGAGCGGGAGCGTGAGGCGCAGTCGAAGGTGGCGGTCGCCGGTGAGCGGGCCCGGATCGCCCGGGAGCTGCACGATGTCGTGGCGCACAACGTCTCGGTGATGGTGGTCCAGGCCGACGGCGCCGCCTATGTGCTGGACGCCTCGCCCGACCAGGCCAGACAGGCGCTGGAGACCATCTCGTCCACCGGCCGCCAGGCGCTCGCCGAGATGCGCCGGCTGCTGGGAGTGCTCAGGACCGGTGACGCGCCGGAGAGCGGCGAGTACGTCCCGCAGCCCGATGTGCAGCAGATCGAGGACCTGGTCGAGCAGGTCAGGGTCGCCGGTCTGACCGTGGACTTCCGTGTCGAGGGGACGCCGAGGCCGCTGCCCAGTGGCGTGGAGCTGACCGCGTACCGCATCGTGCAGGAGGCGCTCACCAACACCCGCAAGCACGGCGGTCCCGACGTGGGCGCCAGCGTGCGGCTCGTCTACTTCGACGACGGGCTCGGCCTGCTGGTCGAGGACGACGGCCGGGGCGCGGCGCACGAGCTGTACCAGGACGGCGGGGCGGACGGTCAGGGGCACGGCCTGATCGGTATGCGGGAGCGTGTCGGCATGGTCGGGGGCACGCTGGACGCGGGCCCGCGGCCGGGCGGCGGCTTCCGGATCAGTGCACTGCTGCCGCTCAAGCCCGCCCGCTAGTTTTTGAACCGCCCCATGACCCGCTCCATGACTCGCCCACTGGCTGTTGCCCGCCCCATGAGAAGGAGTTCCTACGAGATGGCGATCCGCGTGATGCTCGTCGACGACCAGGTGCTGCTGCGCACCGGCTTCCGGATGGTGCTCGCCGCCCAGCCGGACATGGAGGTCGTCGCGGAGGCGGGCGACGGGGCCGAGGCCATCGACACCCTCCGGTCGACGGCGGTCGACGTGGTGCTGATGGATGTCCGTATGCCGAGACTGGACGGGGTCGAGGCGACCCGGCAGATCTGTGCGCGCCCGGACGCGCCGAAGGTGCTGATCCTGACCACCTTCGACCTGGACGAGTACGCCTTCTCCGGGCTGAAGGCGGGCGCCAGCGGATTCATGCTCAAGGACGTGCCGCCGGCCGAACTGCTCGGGGCGATCCGCTCGGTGCACAGCGGCGACGCGGTGGTCGCGCCGTCGACCACGCGGCGGCTGCTCGACCGCTTCTCGCCGATGCTGCCGAGCGCGGTCGCGGACCCGCAGCACAAGGAGGTCGAGCGGCTCACGGACCGTGAGCGCGAGGTGATGCTGCTGGTCGCGCAGGGCCTGTCGAACGGTGAGATCGCGGCGCGGCTGGTGCTGTCCGAGGCCACCGTGAAGACGCATGTGGGCCGCATCCTCACCAAGCTGGAGCTGCGGGACCGGGTGCAGGTGGTCGTCATGGCGTACGAGACGGGCCTGGTACGGGCCGGGGGCTCCGGGGCGCGCTGAGCGGCCGGGGCCGATTCGGGCCGGGTCAGGCCGGCCCGGGGGGAACTCAGGCCGGACCAGTTCGGCCCGTGGCAACTCAGGGCCGGCTCAGGCCGGTGGCAGCTCGGCCCGGATCAGCTCAGCCCGGTCGACTCGGTCCGGCTCAGGCTCGTGGCAGCTCAGCCGGGACCGGTTCGGCCCGGCCCGCCCGGGTCAGCGCAGCACCCCCTCCAGGAAGTCGCTGTCCAGTCGGGCCACCACGGTGAGGTCGAGCTGATGCAGTACGTAACGCCCGCGCCGCTTCGTGGTGATCAGACCGGCCCGCTTGAGCACCGTCAGATGGCGGGAGGCCTCCGGCGCGGAGATGCCGTGCGAGTCGGCCAGTTCGCCCGTGGTGTGCGGGGAGCGGGCCAGCCCCCGGCACATCCGTATCCGCATCGGGTGGGCCAGCGCGTCGAGGCGCCGCTTCAGCAGCTCGACCGATGCGGGGGACGGCAGTTCGGGAGCGGCGACCGGGTACTGGACGACCGGGCGCCAGTCCGGGCGGTGCAGCACCAGCAGATGGGGCCAGCCGAAGCTGGTCGGCACAAAGGTGAGCCCGTCCCCCGCGGGCGCGCCCACCGCGGCCGAGCGGCCCTCCGAGAGCTTGTCGGCGCTGATCCGTGTCCCCGTACCGTCCACCGACAGGGCGGCGGAGACCGCGGCCAGCGCGTCCGCCAGGCCCTTGTGCCGCAGGATCTCCGTCTTGTGCCGGGCGTCGGCGGCCAGCTGGATCCGTATCCGCCGCCAGGTGTCGCCGAAGAACGCCTGCTCGCAGTCCTCGAAGAGCCGCCGGATCCAGGCCCGCACGGTGGCCGGGTCGTTCAGCAGATGTCCGGTGAAGTCGAACTGCCGGGGACCGCGGGCCGCCGCGAGATCCAGCGCGCGGCTGCGGACGCCCGGGTCCGTGAGCGGTGAGGGGCCGCCGGTGTCGTACGTGACGGAGCAGGTGAATTCGAGCGCGACCGTCACGAACTCGTCGTCGGGCAGCAGGTCGAGGAGGTCCAGATCCTCGGCGAGGGCCGCCCCCGGCCTCCCACCGCCGCCCCTGGCGCCCGCGAACGGCATGAAGATGTCCGAGAACGTGCTGCGCCACAGGAAGTCCGCCTCGTGCAGCCGGCCGGCGAGGTCGGCCTCCAGCCCGGCCGCCGTCGCCGTGGCCCAGCCGTGCAGCCCCGGATGGTGTCCGGGCTCCGAGAGCACATGCAGCGCATTGCCCAGCTCCGCCAGGGGAGACGGCTCGAAAGTGATCCCCCCGGGCGGCAGACCCGTGATGTCGATGTCCACGCTCATGGACCCATGGTGCCCGCCACCACCGACAGTCCGGCCGCCGATTGACGGCCCTCGTCAAATGGCGGGCCCGCGACCCCGGACGGTGCTCAGGGTGGGGCCATGAACGCACACCAGCAGCACATGCTCGACGCCTACCGCTCGGCCCAGCGGGGCGAGATGCCGCCGCCCCTGCCCGGCCGGCACGACTGGGAGGCCATCGGCGGCATCCGGGACCAGCTGCGTACCGGATGCGGCCGCCCGCCCACCGGACGCGGCACCTCGCGTACCGGGCGCCCGGACCCGGGAGGCAGACGGTACGGGTGGCTGCGCCGACTCCTCAGTCCCTCGGCCCGTCACTAAGGGCGGTCCCGGGGCACCCCGGGCCACCCAGAGCACCCGGGGCACCCGCGCCCCGAAGCGCCGCCCGGCCAGGCCCGTCACTCCAGCCGTCGTACGAACTCCCCGACCGCATCCGCCACATCCGCCGCACTCCATGACAGCCCCGGCGCCGCCACCGTCACCTCGGTCAGCGACACCCCCGGCACCCCGCCCGGCGCGGGATGGAACCGGTGGAACAGCGCCACCCCCGTCTCCTCCGCCTGCCGGACCGCCGCCTCCGAGAGGACATCCGCCGCGTACGGCAGCCACACCTGGAACTGATGGGTGTGCGGCACCTCGGGGTTGACCCGGAACCAGTCCACGTCCGCCGCCCGGAACCCGTCGGCCAGCCCCGCCGCGACGACCTTCGCGTGTTCGACGTACGAGGCCAGCCGGGGCAGCTCCCGCTCCAGGCCCAGCAGCGCCGACAGCGCGGCCGGGTACTGCTGGAAGAGCTGGCCCCCGTACCGGTGGCGCCAGGTCCTGGCCTCGTCGACCAGTGACGCGGGGCCCGCGAGCACGGCGCCGGACAGGCCGTCCAGGGACTTGTAGAAGGAGACGTACACACTGTCCGCGAGCCCGGCGATTTCCTCCAGGGTGCGGCCGAAGTGCGGGCCGCACTCCCAGAGCCGTGCGCCGTCGAAGTGCACCACCGCGTCCCGGTCCCTGGCGGCCCCGACGACCGCGACCAGCTCGTCCCACGTCGGGAGCACGAAACCGGCGTCACGCAGCGGCAGTTCCAGCATCAGCGTGCCGAAGGGCTCGTCGAAGTCGCGCACCTCGGCCGCGGTGGGCAGCCGGGGCGCCGACGTCGGATGGACCGTACGCAGCCCGCTCACCGCCCCGAAAGCGCCCCGTTCATGCAGCTCGGGGTGGGCCATCGGATGCAGCGCCACCACCGGATCGCCGGTACGCCCGGCCCAGCACCGCAGCGCGACCTGCTGCGCCATCGTGCCGGTGGGGAAGAAGGCGGCGGCCGGGAACCCGAGCAGCGCGGCCACCCGCTGCTCCAGCTCGGCGACGACCCCGCCGCCGTAGATGTCCACCGGCTCGTCCAGCCCGTACACCGTGCCCGCGTCCGCGGCCAGCGCCGTCAGCCGCTCGCCCAGCGTGGCGACGGTCGAGGGACGCGACAGCACCCGCTTCGCACCGCGCAGCGCGGCCATCCGGCGCGCGCCGTCGTCCTGCCCGTCCTGCGCCTCCGGTCCGGGCTGCCCGTTCTGCGCCGCTTGTCCCTCAGGTCCGGACTGCCCCTCCGCTCCGGACTGCCCGGCCCTTCCGTCCCGCTCTGTTCCGTTCCCGTTCCCGTGCGTGTTCCCGGTCCCGCTGCCCTGCCCGGTGCCGTCGGCCCCGGTGGTGTCCGCCTCGTCAGTCATGCGCCGATCCTCGCCCGGGGCCCGTGCACAGTCCAACGAGTTCCGCCCAATCCTGGGCGTAGCATGACGGGGAAATCGTCCGGTACCCCTCGCGGACTGGAACGGAAGGCCGATCCCTCGTGAACGCATCAGCAGAGTCCCGCCCCGCGCGGCTCACCGTCGGCGTGGTCGGAGCGGGCCGGGTGGGCCCCGCGCTCGCCGCCGCGCTCCAGCTCGCCGGGCACCGCCCGGTCGCCGCCTCCGGGGTCTCCGACGCATCCGTGCGCAGGGCCGCGGTGCTGCTCCCCGACGTCCCCCTGGTCACCCCCGCCGAGGTGCTGGCCCGCGCCGAGCTGGTCCTGCTGACCGTGCCCGACGACGCGCTGCCCGCGCTGGTGGAGGGGCTGGCCGAGACCGGCGCGGTACGGCCGGGACAGCTCCTGGTCCATACGTCGGGCCGGTTCGGCACCGGGGTGCTCGACCCAGCGCTGCGCGCCGGGGCCCTGCCGCTCGCGCTGCACCCGGCGATGACCTTCACCGGCACATCCGTGGACGTCCAGCGGCTGGCCGGATGCTCCTTCGGCGTGACCGCCCCCGACGAACTGCGGCTCGCCGCCGAGGCGTTGGTCATCGAGATGGGCGGTGAGCCCGAATGGATCGCGGAGGAGTCCCGTCCGCTCTACCACGCGGCGCTCGCCCTCGGGGCGAACCACCTGGTCACCCTGGTCGCCCAGTCGATGGAGCTGCTGAGCGTCGCGGGCGTCGCCGCCCCCGACCGGATGCTCGGACCGCTCCTCGGCGCCGCACTCGACAACGCCCTCAGATCTGGTGACGCCGCGCTGACCGGCCCGGTCGCCCGAGGAGACGCGGGTACGGTCGCGGCGCACGTCGAGGAGTTGCGCAAGCACGCGCCGCAGGCCGTCGCCGGCTACCTCGCGATGGCCCGTACGACGGCGGACCGCGCACTCGCGCACGGACTGCTCAAGCCGGAGCTGGCCGAGGACCTCCTGGGCGTCCTCGCGGACGGAGAGACCCGATGACCACGACCGCGCTGCTGCACACGGCCGCCGAACTGCACGCCCGGTACGCCGCGGATGTGCAGCCGTCCACGGACGCCCAGCCGTCCACGGATGTCCAGCCGTCCACGGATGTCCAGCCGTCCACGGGCGGACGGCCCCGTACCCGCGCCGTCGTCATGACCATGGGCGCCCTCCACGAAGGCCACGCCGCCCTCGTCCGGGCCGCCAGGGAGCAGGCCGGCGAGGACGGACTGGTCGTCGTGACGGTCTTCGCCAACCCGCTGCAGTTCGGCGCGGGTGAAGACCTCGACCGGTACCCGCGCACCCTTGAGGCGGACCTCGCCGTGGCCGAACTGGCGGGCGCGGACATCGTCTTCGCCCCCGCGGCCGACGAGGTCTACCCGGGCGGCGAACCCCAGGTCCGGATCGCCGGCGGCCCGATGGGCGAGCGCTTCGAGGGCGCGGCGCGCCCCGGCCACTTCGACGGCATGCTCACCGTCGTCGCCAAACTGCTCCACCTCACCCGCCCCGACACCGCGCTGTTCGGTCAGAAGGACGCCCAACAGCTCGCCCTGGTACGGAGGATGGCGCGCGACCTCGACTTCCCGGTCCGTATCGTCGGCGTCCCCACGGTCCGGGAGCCGGACGGACTGGCGATGTCCAGCCGTAACCGCTTCCTCTCCACCGGGGACCGCACCTCCGCACTGGCCCTGTCCCGCGCCCTGTTCGCGGGCCGGGACGCCCTCGCGGGAACCGGCACCGCCACCGGCACCACCCCCGCGGCCGTGCGCGCCGCCGCGCGGGCCGTCACCGACGAGGCGGGGCTCTCCCCGGACTATCTGTCCGTGATCGACCCGTCGGACTTCACCGAGGCCGCCGACGACCACCGGGGCGAAGCCGTCCTCGCGGTCGCCGCCCGGGTCGGTACGACGCGGCTGATCGACAACATCCCGCTGACCTTCGGGGAACCACAGTGACCGGAACCGGAATACGCCTGCACGCCCCCGCCCCCGGCTGGGAGATCGACGCCGACGTCGTGATCGTCGGATCCGGAGTGGCCGGACTGACCGCCGCACTGCGCTGCACCGCCGCGGGGCTGCGTACCGTCGTCGTGACCAAGGCACGCCTCGACGACGGCTCGACCCGCTGGGCGCAGGGCGGTATCGCGGCCGCACTCGGCGAGGGCGACACCCCCGGGCAGCACCTGGACGACACGCTGGTCGCGGGGGCCGGTCTCTGCGACGAGCATGCGGTCCGCACCCTGGTCACCGAGGGGCCCGACGCCGTACGCAGGCTCATCGCGACCGGTGCGCGGTTCGACACCGACGAGGCGGGCGGGATCGCGCTCACCCGGGAGGGCGGCCACCACCGCCGCCGTATCGCGCACGCGGGCGGTGACGCCACCGGGGCCGAGATCTCCCGCACCCTGGTCGAAGCGGTCCGCGCCGCCGCGCTGCGCACCGTGGAGAACGCCCTCGTCCTCGACCTGATCACCGACGCCGAAGGCCGTACGGCCGGTGTCACCCTGCATGTCATGGGGGAGGGCCAGCACGACGGCGTCGGCGCGGTGCGCGCCCCCGCCGTGGTGCTCGCGACCGGCGGCATGGGCCAGATCTTCTCCGCCACCACCAACCCGGCCGTCTCCACCGGCGACGGTGTGGCCCTCGCACTGCGGGCCGGCGCCGAGGTCTCGGACCTGGAGTTCGTCCAGTTCCACCCCACGGTGCTCTTCCTCGGCGCGGACGCCGAGGGCCAGCAGCCGCTGGTCTCCGAAGCGGTACGGGGCGAGGGCGCCCACCTGGTCGATGCCGACGGGGTGCGCTTCATGACCGGGCAGCACGAACTGGCCGAGCTGGCACCCCGCGACATCGTGGCGAAGGCGATCACCCGCCGGATGCAGGAGCAGGGCACCGAGCACATGTATCTCGACGCCCGGCACTTCGGCGCCGAGATGTGGGAGCAGCGCTTCCCGACGATCCTCGCGGCCTGCCGCAGCCACGGCATCGACCCGGTGACCGAACCCGTCCCGGTCGCCCCGGCCGCGCACTACGCGTCGGGCGGCGTCCGCACCGATCTGCACGGCCGTACGACCGTCCCCGGTCTGTACGCCTGCGGTGAGGTCGCCTGCACCGGTGTGCACGGCGCGAACCGGCTCGCGTCCAACTCCCTCCTGGAAGGCCTGGTCTTCGCCGAGCGCATCGCCGACGACATCGCGGCCGACCTCGCGGCCGACAGTGCGGCGGCCACCGCGGGGCGGGTCACCGCTGACAGTGCGGCCAGCACCGCCGCCGACCTCGCCGGGCACACCGCAGCCGAGGCCGCGGCGCCCGGGACCGACGCCGCAGCGGCCGGCACCGCCGGCCGGGCGGCCCGGCCCCCCGCCCCCGAGCCCGTGTTCGCGGCGGAGCCCCGCACGCTCCCGCTCCTGGAGCCCGAGGCCAGGCTCCGTATCCAGCGGATCATGACGGAGGGCGCCGGAGTGCTCCGCTCCGCCGAGAGCCTCGCACGCGCCGCCGACCGGCTGGAGACGATCCGGGCCGACGCCGAGGCGGAGGCAGCGGCCGAGGCGGTGGCCGAAGCGGCGGCGGGCGCCGCCATGGACGCGGCGGCGGCCGGAGCCCCGGAAGCGCTGCCCGCCCTCGCCCTGAAGCCCGCCCAGGCGGGTGTCGAGGCATGGGAGGCGACCAACCTCCTCTGTGTCGCCCGTGTCCTGACCGCCGCAGCGCAGCGCCGCGCGGAGACCCGGGGCTGCCACTGGCGCGAGGACCACGCGGACCGTGACGACACCGGCTGGCGCCGCCATCTCGTCGTACGGCTGCTCCCCGACCGTTCGCTCGCCGTGCACACCACGGAGAGCGCCGACTTCCCCCCGACCCTCCCTCAGCGTCCCCAGGAGCAGTGACCGTGACCACCCCCGACCTCCCCCTCCACCGGATCGGCGACGACATGAGCGCCGCCGAACCGGCGGGCGGCTGCGGCGACGCCTGCGGCTGCGGCGACGGCTTCGACGACCCCATGGAGTGCGGCCTCGACCCCGCCCTCGCCGGACTCCTGGCCGCTGCGGGGCTCGACCCGGTCCTGGTCGAGGACATCGCGCACCTCGCCATCGACGAGGACCTCGACGGGGGAGTGGACGTGACGAGCGTCGCGACCGTTCCCGCGGACGCCGTCGCCACCGGCGACTTCACCGCACGCGAGGCCGGTACGGTCGCGGGCCTGCGCGTCGCCGAAGCGGTGCTCTCGCTCGTCTGCACCGAGGCGTTCGAGGTGGAGCGGCACGTCGAGGACGGCGAGCGCGTCGCCCCCGGCCAGAAGCTGCTCTCGGTCACCACCCGCACCCGCGACCTGCTGACCGCCGAGCGCAGCGCGCTCAACCTGCTGTGCCGGCTCTCCGGCATCGCGACCGCCACCCGCGCCTGGGCCGACGTACTCGAAGGGACGAAGGCCAGGGTCCGCGACACCCGCAAGACCACCCCGGGGCTGCGCGCCCTGGAGAAGTACGCGGTGCGCTGCGGAGGCGGCGTCAACCACCGGATGTCGCTCTCCGACGCGGCCCTGGTCAAGGACAACCACGTGATCGCGGCGGGCGGGGTCGCCGAGGCGTTCAAGCTCGTCCGCGCCGCCTTCCCCGACCTGGCCATCGAGGTCGAGGTGGACACCCTCGCCCAGGTCACCGAGGTCCTGGACGCGGGCGCCGACCTGATCCTGCTGGACAACTTCACCCCGGCGCAGACCGCTGAAGCGGTCAAACTCGTCGGCGGCCGGGCCCTGCTGGAGTCCTCGGGCCGGCTCACCCTGGACACGGCCCGTGCCTACGCGGAGACGGGCGTCGACCACCTGGCGGTCGGCGGGCTCACCCACTCGTCCCCCATCCTCGACATCGGCCTCGACCTGCGCGAGGCGGAGTAACCCATGCTGCTCACCATCGACGTCGGCAACACCCATACCGTTCTCGGCCTGTTCGACGGCGACGAGATCGTGGAGCACTGGCGCATCTCCACCGACGCCCGCCGCACCGCCGACGAACTCGCCGTACTGCTCCAGGGCCTGATGGGGATGCACCCGCTCCTCGGCCGCGGCCTCGGCGACGGCATCGAGGGGATCGCGGTCTGCTCGACCGTCCCCTCCGTGCTGCACGAACTGCGCGAGGTGACCCGCCGCTACTACGGCGACGTCCCGGCTGTACTGGTCGAGCCCGGCATCAGGACGGGCGTCCCGATCCTGGTGGACAACCCGAAGGAGGTCGGCGCGGACCGCATCATCAACGCGGTCGCCGCCGTCGAGCTGTACGGCGGCCCCGCCGTCGTCGTGGACTTCGGTACGGCGACGACCTTCGACGCGGTGTCGGCGCGCGGCGAGTACACCGGCGGTGTCATCGCCCCCGGCATCGAGATCTCGGTCGAGGCGCTCGGCGTGAAGGGCGCCCAGCTCCGCAAGATCGAGCTGGCCCGCCCGCGCAGCGTGATCGGCAAGAACACCGTGGAGGCCATGCAGTCCGGCATCATCTACGGCTTCGCGGGACAGGTCGACGGGGTGGTGAACCGGATGGCCCGCGAGCTGGCCGACGACCCGGCGGACGTCACGGTCATCGCCACCGGCGGGCTCGCCCCGATGGTGCTCAGCGAGGCCACCGTCATCGACGAGCACGAGCCGTGGCTGACGTTGATCGGGCTGCGCCTGGTGTACGAGCGGAACGTCGCCCGGCTGTGAACCGGTAGGGCGGCCCGGCCCGGCCGGAGGCGTCCGGCGGCAGGGGACGGCGGCTGCGGTCGTCCGGCGGCAAGGCCCCGCGGCGGGGCGGCGACGAGGCGCTGCGGGGCAGCCGTGACCGCCCCGCAGCCCGCCGTTCCCCGCCGCGCCGCACCGGTCCATTAAGCGGATATTGTCCCTTTAGTACGTATCGTCATTCCATGCCTACGCCCTACGGTTCCCGAGGCGGCATGGCCTTCAGCGCGGATGAGCTGCGTGTGCTCCGACGCGCCCTTGCCATCGCCCTCAATCCGACCCCCGTCGCAGAAGAGGACGTCCAGGACTGTCTGCGTCTCGCCGAGTCCGTGGACGAGACCATCGCGGAGGCGGGCCGGCTGCGCGCCTTTCTCCTGGCCGACCTCGCCCGCTACCGCGACGCCCTCCCCGGCACGGCCATCAGCTACATGGAGCTGCTCCAGGACGCCCTGGCCGCCGGCTACGACCCGCGCCCCGAGGATCTCGCCGCCCTGCGTACCCTGCGCGGCGCGCCGTCCGGTGACGCCCTGCTGAGACGCTGCCGGGCGCTGGCTGAACAGTCGGTACGCGCCCGGCTCGCGGGCCGCGCCGTGACCCCGGGCCCGCGCACCCGGCTGCTCGCGCTGCCCGGCGGCCGTACGTCGGGCGAGCCCGCCGGGCCGAAGCGCCCGGCACCGGACAAGACCCCCGTCAAGGCTCCGGTCAGGCCCCGCCCGGCCCCGAAGCCGTCCGAGGTCTTCCCGCCGCGCCGCAAGCCCGCCGCGCCCCCCGCGCAGCGTTCGCTGACCGGCTGAGGGGGCGTCCCGGAAGCGGCGGAAGCCCCGGGCTACTCTGTCCGTATGGACTACGTTTCCGCGCTTGTGCCCCCGGTGGTGATGGCCGTGTTCTTCACGATCGTCGTGAGGACGATCGTGAAGACCCAGGGCGGCCCGAACAAGGCCAAGGAGGACGCGGCCGTGGACGAGGTGCTCGCCCGCGCCGAGGCCACGGTCCAGCCGACGGGCAGCGGCGCCACCTGAGGCGTCAGGACCCGGAGGGCGTACGGCAGGTAAACCTGCCGTACGCCCTTTTCTGTGTTTTTCGCGCTAATAACCAGCTATTCGTGACATCTCGCACTATGGTGCAGATGTGCCCCGTCAATTGGGAGAGCTGGAAGACGCCGTCATGTCACGGGTCTGGGAGTGGAACCGCCCGGTCACGGTCAGGGAAGTCCTGGAAGACCTCGAACGCGACCGGACCATCGCCTACACCACCGTGATGACCGTATTGGACAATCTCCATCAGAAGGGCTGGGTACGCCGGGAAGTGGAGGGCCGCGCCTATCGATATACGGCGGTCTCCACCCGCGCCGCCTACTCGGCCGCACTGATGAACGAAGCCTGGTCGACGAGTGACAACTCCGCGGCCGCCCTTGTCGCCTTCTTCGGCATGATGTCCTCCGAGCAGCGTGATGCACTCCGTGATGCTTTGCGCATCGTTCAGGGTGATGCGGACCGCGATGACCGGGAGGGAGACGCAGGGCGATAACGTCTTGCGCATGCCAGGTACGCGAGCAAAAGCCCTCACCGTCCGCAGAGCCAGGACCAGCGATGTGCCGGCGGTGCGCGGACTCCTGGACGCGTACGTGCGTGAGCGGATCCTGCTCGACAAAGCCACGGTGACGCTTTACGAGTCCATCCAGGAGTTCTGGGTCGCCGAACGCGATGACGACGCGAGGGTCGTCGGCTGCGGCGCACTCCATGTGATGTGGGAAGACCTCGCGGAAGTGCGCACCCTCGCCGTTGACCGCGAGTTCAAGGGCGCCGGAGTGGGCCACCAGGTCCTGGACAAGCTCTTGCAGACCGCACGGTGGATCGGAGTGCGCCGGGTATTCTGTCTGACCTTCGAAGTCGACTTCTTCGCGAAGCACGGCTTCACCGAGATCGGTGAGACTCCGGTCGACGGAGATGTCTACAGCGAGCTGCTGCGTTCCTATGACGAGGGAGTCGCTGAGTTCCTCGGTCTCGAACGGGTGAAGCCGAACACCTTGGGCAACAGCCGGATGCTTCTGCACCTGTGACGGTCACTTCGCACCGGAACCCTATGTCCGAATCGCGCATGTTTCCCGTGTTCTTGCACTCCTGAACCTCTGCCGGGGGTTTGTGTTTTCCCGGGAAAAGCGGTTTCCTTTCCGCGTACTGAATTTTTCGATGAAAGGAAATCCGGTGGCACAGAAGGTTCAGGTCCTTCTTGTCGATGACCTCGACGGCGGCGAGGCGGACGAGACCGTGACGTTCGCTCTGGATGGCAAGACATACGAGATCGACCTCACCACCGCGAACGCGGACAAGCTCCGTACGCTTCTTGAGCCGTATGCCAAGGGTGGCCGGCGCACCGGCGGCCGCGGCACCGGTGGCCGTGGCAAGGCCCGTATCGCGGCAGGCGGCAACAAGGACACCGCCGAGATTCGTAAGTGGGCCAAGGACAACGGATACAACGTGAATGACCGCGGCCGGGTGCCCGCGGACATCCGTGAGGCCTACGAGAAGGCCAACGGCTGATTTCCGGGAGGTCCGGGGGTCACACCCCGGACAGTCGAAGTCCGGTTTCCGGGGGGCGCCCCCCGGAAAGCCGCCGAGACACGCACCATCCGGGCCCGGTGGCACTCCGTCGCCGCCGCGTCCACGAGCCGTACCAGGTCGGGGCCGCCGCCCCGCTCCCCGAACCGGCCGAACTCGGGCAGGGTCCGCTCCACACCGCACCCCGGCTCCGGGGGCCGCAGCCAGCGGGCGGCCCCCTTCGCACAGCGCGCGCCGGGCGGTGCGGGGGCCTCGATCAGGCCGTCCGTGCCGACCGCCGTCAGATCCAGCGCGATCCCGCCCCACTCCAGCCAGTCGAGCAGCCCCGGCAGCTCATCGGCGCTGCCCGCCGCCACCAGCAGCCGCATCCGGGAGCCGTCCAGCGCCACCGGTCCCGTGACCGGCGCCCCGCGCAGCAGTGCGAAGCCCGCGTCGGCCGGCAGATCGAGTACGTCGAAACGCAGCCCGGTCAGCAGCCGCACCGGGGGCCCCGCCAGGGCGGCCCAGCCCAGCCGGGACTCGTACCAGCGCAGGGTGCTGTCGGTGCTGCCGCTCCCGGTGATGCGCCGGGTGCGGTCGGCCGGTTCGCGGGGGGACGGAACGGTGAAGGCCATGACTGGGCAACTCCCGGAGGACGCCAGGGTTACGGAGCGCTGCGACTTGATTGCTTTCCGTTGATGCGCAAGAGGCGTGCGGAGGCGTTCAAGGGCGCTCGGATGTTCGCCCGTAGCTGAGGGGAACTGTCGCGCGCCGCATGGACTGTCAGTCTCTGCGGGTAAGACATACCTAGTGGGGAGGGGCGACACGCGGCTCAGGCGGTCTCACGTTCGCCATCGGCGTACTGGAGACAGGGGTATCTGCCTGGCCTGCGGGAACATCGTCTCGCACCATCGGGTTGGAGCAGTTGTCGGCTGTTCGGGCCGGAGGCCATGGACGGGTGTCGGCAGTTGGAATGAGCTGTCCCGCCCCGCGGGACTAGCATGCGGAAGGACTGGGAGGGGACCGACCCCTCGCTGCCCGACCGCTCTGAGGAGCGATTAACGATGTTCGAGAGGTTCACCGACCGCGCGCGGCGGGTTGTCGTCCTGGCTCAGGAAGAAGCCCGGATGCTCAACCACAACTACATCGGCACCGAGCACATTCTCCTGGGCCTTATCCATGAGGGTGAGGGTGTCGCCGCTAAGGCCCTGGAGAGCCTCGGGATTTCGCTCGAGGCGGTCCGCCAGCAGGTGGAGGAGATCATCGGTCAGGGGCAGCAGGCCCCGTCCGGCCACATCCCCTTCACCCCTCGTGCCAAGAAGGTCCTGGAGCTGTCGCTCCGGGAGGCTCTTCAGCTCGGCCACAACTACATCGGTACGGAGCACATCCTGCTCGGCCTGATCCGCGAGGGCGAGGGCGTCGCAGCCCAGGTCCTCGTGAAGCTGGGCGCCGATCTGAACCGGGTGCGGCAGCAGGTCATCCAGCTGCTCTCCGGCTACCAGGGCAAGGAGACCGCCGCCGCAGGCGGTCCCGCCGAGGGCACGCCCTCGACCTCGCTCGTCCTGGACCAGTTCGGCCGCAACCTCACCCAGGCCGCCCGCGAATCCAAGCTCGACCCGGTCATCGGGCGCGAGAAGGAGATCGAGCGGGTCATGCAGGTGCTGTCGCGCCGTACCAAGAACAACCCGGTCCTCATCGGCGAGCCCGGCGTCGGAAAGACGGCGGTCGTCGAAGGACTGGCGCAGGCCATCGTCAAGGGCGAGGTGCCCGAGACCCTCAAGGACAAGCACCTCTACACCCTCGACCTCGGCGCGCTCGTCGCCGGTTCCCGCTACCGCGGTGACTTCGAGGAGCGGCTGAAGAAGGTCCTCAAGGAGATCCGCACCCGCGGCGACATCATCCTGTTCATCGACGAGCTCCACACCCTGGTGGGTGCGGGCGCCGCCGAGGGCGCGATCGACGCGGCTTCGATCCTGAAGCCGATGCTCGCCCGTGGAGAGCTCCAGACCATCGGTGCCACCACGCTCGACGAGTACCGCAAGCACCTGGAGAAGGACGCGGCTCTTGAGCGCCGCTTCCAGCCGATCCAGGTCGCCGAGCCGTCGCTCCCGCACACCATTGAGATCCTCAAGGGTCTGCGGGACCGCTACGAGGCCCACCACCGCGTCTCCATCACGGACGAGGCCCTGGTGCAGGCCGCCACCCTCGCGGACCGGTACATCTCGGACCGCTTCCTGCCGGACAAGGCGATCGACCTGATCGACGAGGCCGGCTCCCGGATGCGTATCCGCCGGATGACCGCGCCGCCGGACCTCCGCGAGTTCGACGAGAAGATCGCGAACGTCCGCCGCGACAAGGAGTCGGCCATCGACTCCCAGGACTTCGAGAAGGCAGCCTCGCTCCGCGACAAGGAGAAGCAGCTGCTGGCCGCGAAGACCAAGCGGGAGAAGGAGTGGAAGGCCGGCGACATGGACGTCGTCGCCGAGGTCGACGGCGAGCTGATCGCCGAGGTCCTGGCCACGGCCACCGGTATCCCGGTCTTCAAGCTGACCGAGGAGGAGTCCTCGCGGCTGCTCCGCATGGAGGACGAGCTGCACAAGCGCGTCATCGGGCAGAAGGACGCC
The DNA here is from genome assembly GCF_053612185.1 of Streptomyces sp. NPDC054757. NCBI lineage: Bacteria > Bacillati > Actinomycetota > Actinomycetes > Kitasatosporales > Streptomycetaceae > Streptomyces > Streptomyces sp. NPDC054757. The sequence continues at coordinate 23,195 of NZ_JBSHBW010000005.1, read as the reverse complement.
ATCAAGGCCCTCTCGCAGGCGATCCGCCGTACGCGAGCCGGTCTGAAGGACCCGAAGCGCCCCGGTGGCTCGTTCATCTTCGCCGGCCCGTCCGGTGTCGGTAAGACCGAGCTCTCCAAGACGCTCGCCGAATTCCTCTTCGGCGACGAGGACGCACTGATCTCCCTCGACATGTCGGAGTTCAGCGAGAAGCACACGGTTTCCCGTCTCTTCGGTTCTCCCCCCGGATACGTGGGTTACGAAGAGGGCGGCCAGCTCACCGAGAAGGTGCGCAGGAAGCCGTTCTCGGTCGTTCTCTTCGACGAGGTCGAGAAGGCCCACCCCGATATCTTCAATTCCCTGCTGCAGATTCTGGAAGACGGTCGGCTGACCGACTCCCAGGGCCGGGTGGTGGACTTCAAGAACACGGTCATCATCATGACGACCAACCTCGGGACCCGGGACATCTCCAAGGGCTTCAACCTGGGCTTCGCGGCCCAGGGCGACGTCAAGACCGGATACGACCGGATGAAGGCCAAGGTCAACGAGGAGCTGAAGCAGCACTTCCGCCCCGAGTTCCTGAACCGTGTCGATGACACGGTGGTCTTCCACCAGCTGACCGAGGAAGACATCATCCAGATCGTCGACCTCATGATCGAGAAGGTCGACGAGCGCCTCAAGGACCGCGACATGGGCCTTGAGCTCAGCGCGGACGCCAAGTCGCTGCTGGCCAAGCACGGCTACGACCCGGTGATGGGCGCGCGTCCGCTGCGGCGCACGATCCAGCGCGAGATCGAGGACATCCTCTCCGAGAAGATCCTCTTCGGTGAGCTGCGCCCCGGTCACATCGTGGTCGTCGGTGTCGAGGGCGAGGGTGACGACAAGAAGTTCACCTTCCGCGGCGAGGAGAAGTCGCCGCTGCCCGACGCCCCGCCGATCGAGCAGGCGGCCGGTGGCTCCGGCCCGAACATGACGAAGGACGTCTGACGCTGATGCGTTGAGCGGCCCGAGCGAAGAAGGGGCGGCCCCGGAACCGGTCATCGGTTCCGGGGCCGCCCCTTTCGCGTGCCGCGGCACGCCGCCTGGCAGCGCGCGGTCCCGACCGGGCGGGCTCTGGCTGCTCGGGACCCTGACTGCTCGCGGCTCTACCGGCCGTGCCCCGGTTGCTCGGGACCCTGGCTGGTCGCCTGCTGGCTGCTTTCGCGTGCCTGGCTGCTCCGGCGCCCGGCTCGCCCCGCCCCAGCCGCTCCAGCGGCGCGGTTGCTCCCTTGCGGCGCGGCTGCTCGCGCACGGCCTGGCGGATGCTCCGGCGTCCGGCTGGGTTCTGTGTCCTGCTGCTCCCGTGTTCGGCTGCTCCCGTGGTCGGGTGGTTCCGTGGCCCGGATGCTTCCGCGCCCGGTGGCTCGCGGACCCGGCCGCTCCCGTGCCCGGCTCGCCCCACGCCTCCCGCCCCGCCGGTACACGGTGGCGCGGCTGCTTCCGCGCGGCCCGGCTGTTCCCTGCTCTCTGGTCCCCAGGCCGCTTTCCCGACCGTCCGCAGGCCGCCCGGAGCCCTCGTCCGGACCTTCTCCGGGCCTCCGTACCGCGGGAAGTGACCGCCCGGAGAGGTCGCCGATGGTCCCGAAACGGACAGGCGTTGGTCCCCCGTCAGTGACAAGCGCCACAGGGCCGTTCAGCCTACTAACCGGAATAAGAGAAGCGCCCGGGACGGCGTCCGGGCCCTATGGGCCGGGGCGGCCGGGACTTTCGGCCCTGCGGACACACTCCGGGCGCATGGCCGCTCCTTGCCGGGTCGAACTGCGGTTAAACGTCTCCGTGCCGAGAGATCTTCGTCCGCTCACCGCGGCCGGACCCGCCGATCCGCCGGGACCCGTCCCGGACTTTCCCTACGACACCCCGTCGTAGATGGGCGTTTTGGGTGCTTCGACGTATCAGTTACCAATGAGTGGTCCGCCCGACCTGAACGGTTGGGTCCACTTACGTACGGAGATCTCACGTATGCAGAAGCACACCACGTCCCACGTGTCCCGCCGGTCCCCGCTTCGCACCCGCGCTGCGGTCGTAGCCGCCGGGCTCGGAGTGTCGGTCGCGCTGGGAGCCGGGGTCGCGGTCGCTGCCGACGCACACCCGGCCACCGCCGCCGCAGGGACCTCGAACGTCGCGACCGCGCTCGCCCACCAGGCCAGCGCCCAGTCCAAGGCCGCGCAGCACACCGCCAAGACGGCCAAGGCCACCAAGGCCGAAAAGGCCGCCGCGGCGAAGAAGGCCGCTGAGGCCTGGGTCTCGCCCGTCGCGCACCCCGTGCTCGGTGAGCCCTTCGGCGAGGCCGGCCACATGTGGTCCCACAAGCACTCGGGCCAGGACTTCGTCGTCCCGACCGGCACATCGGTCAAGGCCGCGCATGGCGGCACCGTCGTGAAGGCCGGCCCCAACGGCGGCGGCGACGGCCCGGCCTACGGCAACGCGATCGAGATCAAGCACAGCGACAACACGTACTCGCAGTACGCGCACCTGTCGGAGATCGACGTCCACATAGGCCAGACCGTGAAGACCGGCCAGGTCATCGCCAAGTCCGGTGCGACCGGCAACGTGACCGGCCCGCACCTGCACTTCGAGGTCCGCACGGGTCCGGACTACGGCTCGGGCTTCAACCCGATCCCGTTCCTGAAGGCCCACGGCGTCAAGTTCTGACGGCCGGCCCGGCGGGGAGCCGGTGGGGCGGAGCTAACGCCCCCGATCGGCATCCAGATGGGCCTGGGTCATGAGTTCGACGGCGACTTCGAGGACAGCCTTGCGCTTCTCCTCGGGGTCGCCGTCGACGTCTTTCAGCGCGAACGATCCCGCGTGCATGGTGAAGAGCGCGCTGTAGCAGCGGACCTGGTCGGCCAGTGAGGCGTCCGGTGCCCGGACCAGATCGATCAGGAGCAGCATCCGGTCCTTGAAGTTCTCGCCGACGCTCAGCTCCCGTACCGTCCCCTGGTTCTCCTGCATGAAGCGGAACAGCGGGGTCACGCCGCGGAGCGCCTCGCTGTAACGGCGCAGGACTTCCTTCTTCGTCTCCAGGCTGCGGGGCTGCGTCTGCCCCCAGGCGATGACTTCGTCGATGGGTGCCGAGAGGTCATGGAAGAGGCTGATGAGGATGTCTTCCTTGGTCTTGAAGTGGTAGTAGAGCGCAGCCTTGGTGACATCGAGTCTCTCCGCGATCTCCCGGAGCGAGGTCTTCTCGTACCCGTGCTCGGCGAAGAGCTCCAGCGCGACATCCTGGATCCGCTGGCGGGTGTTGCCTCTGCTGCCCATGGTGCTCTCCCGCAATACTTACTTGACGCCCGGCTAGTGCCAGGCTACCTTCTCTCAGTGTAATCAAACTAGCCGGGCGGCAAGTAAGTATCGGATCGGACCCGGCAGGTTCAGGGGAGTGGTGGGGTACGTGTCGGAAACCGCAGAACTGACGAGAGCGGAAGCGGGAGGCAAGGCCGAACCGCAGCCGCGCAGTGTCCGGGTGGTGCTGTTCGCGCTGATGATCGCGATGCTGCTCGCGATGCTCGACAACATGATCGTGAACACCGCGATGCCGACCATCGTCGGCGAACTGGGCGGACTGGCACATCTGTCCTGGGTGGTGACCGCGTACACGCTGGCCACGGCCGCGTCCACGCCCATCTGGGGCAAGATCGGCGACATGTACGGCCGCAAGGGCGCCTTCCTCTCCTCCATCGTGATCTTCCTGATCGGCTCCGCCGCGAGCGGTATGGCCCAGGACATGAGCCAGCTCATCGGCTTCCGGGCGATCCAGGGCCTCGGCGCCGGCGGTCTGATGGTCGGCGTCATGGCGATCATCGGCGATCTGATCCCGCCCCGTGAGCGCGGCAAGTACCAGGGCATGATGGCCGGCGTCATGGCCGTCGCGATGATCGGCGGCCCGCTCGTCGGCGGCGCCATCACGGACCACCTCGGCTGGCGCTGGACCTTCTACATCAACCTCCCGCTGGGTGCCGTCGCGCTCGCCATGGTCACCGCCGTGCTGCACCTGCCGAGGAAGCGCGCCCGCGGCCGGATCGACTATCTCGGCACGGCGCTGCTCACCATCGGCATCGTCTCGATCGTGCTGGTCACCACCTGGGGCGGTTCGCAGTACGCCTGGGGCTCGGCCATCATCATGGAACTGATCTTCATCGGCGTCGCCGCGCTGATCGGCTTCGTCTTCTGGGAGACCAAGGCCGCCGAGCCGATCGTGCCGCTGCACATCTTCCGCAGCCGGAACTTCTCGCTGATGTCGATCATCGGCTTCCTGACCGGTTTCGTGATGTTCGGCGCGATGCTCTTCCTGCCGCTGTTCCAGCAGTCGGTGCAGGGCGCGTCCGCGACCAACTCCGGGCTGCTGCTGATGCCCATGCTGCTGGCGATGATGGCCGTCTCGCTCGTCGCGGGCCGGATCACCACCAACACCGGCAAGTACAAGGTGTTCCCGGTCGCGGGCGGCGCCCTGATGGTCGTCGGGCTGTATCTGCTGTCCACGATGGACGTCCACACCACCCGTCTGACGACCGGCATCTACATGGCCGTGGTCGGCGCCGGTATGGGCTTCCTGATGCAGATCACCATGCTGGTCGCGCAGAACAGCGTGGAGATGAAGGACATGGGCGTCGCCTCGTCCTCTACCACCCTCTTCCGTACGCTCGGCTCCTCCTTCGGCGTCTCGATCATGGGCGCGCTCTTCACCAACAAGGTGCAGGACGAGATGGCCGCGCGGATGGGCAAGGGCGTCTCGCTCCCCTCGGCGCAGCTGGACGCGGCGAGCCTGGCGAAGCTGCCGGAGCAGGCCCGGGACGCGTACCAGTACGCGGTCGCCGCAGGCACCCACGGCGGGTTCCTGCTGGGCGCCGTCGCCGGAGTCGCGGTGATCGCGGCCGCCGTCTTCGTCAAGGAGGTGGCGCTGCGCGGCGGCCCCGAGGCCCCGGCCCCGGTGCAGGAGCTGTAGGCCGGGGGAGCGCGGTTCCTGCCCGCCCCGGTACGAAGAGAAGTGGCCCCGGACGCGAGATGCGTCCGGGGCCCACTCGGCTGTGTACGTCTTCGGCCGTGAAGGTGACCGGCCGAGCCCGTGTCACGACGGCCGGGTCAGGGCGCGGAAGCTTCCGGTGACGGTCGGCGCGTGTTCCGGGAGCCAGAGCACCGCGATGGCGCCGCCCGTCTCCTTCGCGCCCTCCGGTGCCGCGTTGCGGAAGGTCAGCCGGGCGCCGAGCACCCTGGCCTGCCCGGCCGCGATCGTCAGCCCCAGACCGTGCCCGACCCCCGCCCGGTCGCTGCTGCCCGTACGGAACCGGCTGGGCCCCTCCCGCAGCAGTGTGTCGGGGAAGCCGGGCCCGTGGTCGCGCACCCGCACCACCCGTCCCTCGACCGTGACCTCCACCGGGGCTCCGCCGTGCTTGGCCGCGTTCCCCAGCAGATTGCCGAGGATCCGCTCCAGGCGCCGCGGATCGGTGTTGACCCAGGACTCGTGCACGACCCGGACCACCGCCTCCGGCGCCATGATCGTCACCCGGCGGCTCACGAACTCGCCCAGCGCGATCTCCTGCAGCTCGGCCCGCTCGGACGCGCTGTCCAGCCTCGCCACCTCCAGTACGTCCTCGACCAGGGTGCGCAGCGCCTGGGCCCGGTTGCGTACCAGCTCCGTGGGACGGCCGGGCGGCAGCAGCTCCGCGGCCGTCAGCAGCCCGGTCACCGGCGTCCGCAGCTCGTGCGCGATATCGGCGGTGACCCGGCGCTCGGCCTCCACCCGCTCCTGGAGGGTGTCGGTCATCGCGTCGACGGCGCGCGCCAGCTCGTCGGTCTCGTCCCGTACGAAACCGCCGATGGCGGCCCGCACCCGGACGTCCGAGCCGCCCTGCGCGACCTTGGTCGCCGCCGCTGCCGCCTTGCGCAGCCGCCGCGACAGCTGGCCGCCGATCAGCACACCCAGCGCGCTGCCCCCGAGCACCACCGAGACCGAGCCGATGATCAGGGCCCGGTCGAGGTCCTGGAGTACGGAGGCGCTGCTGCCGTAACGGCTGTGCAGTGAGAGGACATCACCGTCCGAGAGCGGGGCCGCCGCCCAGACGTCGGGGATGCCGTTGGGGTGCTCGACGACCAGCGTGGAGATCCGGTTCTCGGCGGCCCGGCGGCGCAGCTCCCTGGGCAGGCCGGGGTCGTTGACCTTGGAGCCCATCTGCGGTTGCTGCTGCTGTTGCTTCTTCGACTCGAAGAGCCGCAGGGCGAACTGGAGCCGCACGACCTGGGTATCCCGTGCGTTGTCGAGCATGGAGACCCGGGCCGCGTTGTGGACGACGAGGCTGAGCGCGACAGCGATGAGCGCGCCGACACCCGCGATGGCGATGCTGATCTTCCACCGGACGCCGGTGCGCAGGGCGGGGTGCTTCATGTCGGCGTTCCTGTTCGGCGCGGGCCGGCCACCGGGCTTCCCGGGCCGGGGGTCCGGGGGTCGTCCCCCGGGGGATGCAGCCACCGGACGCCGGTGCGCAGGGCGGGGTGCTTCATGCCTTCAGCTTGTACCCGAAGCCGCGGACCGTTTCGATCCGGTCCTGCCCGATCTTCGTCCGCAGCCGCTGCACATGGACGTCCACCACTCTGGTGTCACCGCCCCAGCCGTAGTCCCAGACCCGCTCCAGGAGCTTGTCGCGGGAGAGCACCGTGCCGGGCGCCGAGGAGAATTCGAGCAGCAGCCGCATCTCGGTCGGGGTCAGTGCCACATGGGCGCCGCCCTTGCGCACCTCCATGCCCTCCGTGTCGACCTCGATGTCGCCGAAGGCCAGCACCCCGCGCTCGTCCGGCTCCGCGCCACTGTCCGTACCGGCGCCGCTCGCATGCCCGAACCGGCGGAGTACCGCGCGGATACGGGCCACGAGCACCGCACCGTCGAACGGCTTCGTCACATAGTCGTCGGCCCCGGCCTCCAGCCCGAGCACCACGTCGATCGAGTCGGCGCGCGCCGACAGCATGATCACGGGGACGGTCGACTGGTCACGGATCCGGCGACACAGGGAGACCCCGTCCAGCCCCGGCACCATGACATCGAGCAGGGCGATGTCCGGCTGGTTCGTCCGGAACGCATCGAGCCCGGAGAGCCCGTCGGGCATCGCGGTGACGCGGAAGCCGTCCCGCTCAAGGGCGAGCTGGGTCGCCTCGCGGATCACATCGTCGTCCTCGACGAAGAGGACATGGGTCTCGGCCATACCGCTGCTCTCTCAGTTGCCTGTGGGGCTGGTGGAGGACGGGTCAGGATCTCCGTCGGCGTCCCCGTCGCCCACCGCCCGGCTGAAGTCGGTGTGCACGGCGTCCGTCTGCGCGAACTTGTTGTTCGTCCAGTGGTACGTGATGACGTCCTCGCTCGACGCGTACGACATCGAGTCGCCCTTCGCGTACTGCTGCTTCGTCACGACGAGATCGCCCCGGTCGATCTCGGAGTAGACGGGCGCGGCCTCCGAGGCGAAGACGTTCTTGTACGCCCCGCCCTGCGCGCGGTAGACGTAGGTGGCGACCCCCACCGCGCTGCGGCAGGTCATCACGTTCACCACCACATCGGCGACGTCACCGCCGGTCAGCCGCGCGTACGAGACATCGACCGGGTAGTCGCTGCCCGAGCACGGCTTCAGGTCGCGCTTGACCGCCGAGCTGACCGTGGAGTCCTGCTTCAGCAGCTCCACCGCGTTCACCCGCTCGCCCGGCCGGGTGGCCGCCGCCGAACCCGGCGCCTTCGAGGGCGCGACCGCGGGCACCGAATGGGCCGCCCCCTCGTCGCGGGTCCCCGTACCGCCCGAGTCGCAGCCGGCCACGAACAGCCCGACCACGGCGAGCCCGGCCACCGCCGTGACGCCCGCCGCGAAGGTGCCCCTTCTTCTGGTTCTTCTGGTTCTTCCGGCACCCTTGCCCCGGCCGTCGTCCCCGGGGCCTTCCGGACCGTCCTCCGGGTCCTCTGTCAGGCCGCGCACCGCTCCCGCCCCATCTCTTGTTCCCCACGGATCAGCGCACGCGCGTCGATGTCCCGGCTCTCCAGCTCCTGCCGGAGCCGTGCGAGGGCCCGGTGCAGTGTGCTCTTCACCGTACCGGCAGACATACCGAGTGCGGCAGCCGTCTCCTCGGTGCTCATCTGCTCCCAGTGTCGCAGGACGACCACACTGCGCTGCTTGGGAGCGAGCACCTTCAGGATGTCCATCAGAAGGGCCCGGTCGGCGTGCTGCTCCGTGCCGTCCTCGACGCTCGCGTCGGGCAGCTGCTCGGTGGGGACCTCCTCCAGCCTGCGGGCACGCCACCACTCCGTACGAGTGTTGATCATGACGCGGCGGAGATAGGCGTCGGCCAGCGACTTGTCGGCGATGCCCTCCCAGCGGCGGTAGGTGCGCGCCAGTGCGGTCTGCAGCAGGTCCTGGGCGTCGACGGGGTCGGGCACCAGCCGGCGGGCGCTCCGCAGCAGGGCGTCCTGCCTGGTGCGTACGTACTCCTCGAATTCGAGCACCTCGCCGTGAGCCATAGCCAACCGCCTCCGTCGTTCCCCGTGTTCACGCTGTTCTGTGGTCTGTCCATGAAGCTACGGAGGCGTTGTCACGGAGCTGTGCGTACCAGCCGTCGGCAGACGCACGGCTGCCCATCGGTTGTGTAACGGAGATCAGGTTTAACCCGGGGGCAACTGGATAGAACCGTTCGGTTCAGATGAACGGCGGGCCGGTTCAGGCGGAGAAACCGGCCGGTTCGGGACTGGTTCAGGACCGGTTCGGACCGGTTAGGGCCGGTTCAGGTGAGCGGAAGCCGGTAGAGGCCGTCCGCCAGCGGCTCCACCAGTCCGTCGGCGACCAGCCCGTCGAGCGCGCGGGCCCGCTGGACGGGCTCGTGCCACACCCTGTCGAGCTGCGACTGCGGTACGGGTTCCGAGGCATCCCGCAACACCGCGAGGAGCTTGCCGCGCACCTGGCGGTCCGTACCGGCGTAGGTCTGTCCGCGCCGCGGCGCCCCGGTGTGCGCCGGTTTGCCGGCCAGCCGCCAGACACACTCGGCCGCGATGGGGCAGCGCCCGCACTCGGGGCTCTTGGCGGTGCAGACCAGCGCGCCCAGCTCCATGGAGGCCGCCGCCCAGCGGGCCGCCGTGGTCTCGTCGTCGGGGAGCAGCGCACGGGCCAGCCTGCGTTCGGCGGCCGTGGTGGCGTTCGGCGGGTACTCCACGCCGGTGACCGCGCGGGCGAAGACCCGCCGCACATTGGTGTCCAGGACCGCATGGCGCCTGCCGTACGCGAAGGAGGCGACGGCCGCGGCCGTGTACTCGCCGATACCGGGCAGCGAGATCAGCTGCCCGTGCTCGGACGGCACGTCGCCGCCGTGCCGCTCCGTGATGGCCCGTGCCGCTCCGTGCAGACGCAGGGCGCGGCGCGGATATCCGAGCCTGCCCCAGGCGCGTACGGCCTCGCCGGGGGGCTCGGCCGCCAGGTCGGCCGGGCGGGGCCAGCGGGCCAGCCACTGCTCGTACACCGGCAGCACGCGTACGACAGGGGTCTGCTGGAGCATGAACTCGCTGACCATGACACCCCACGCGCCGGCCTCGGGGCGGCGCCAGGGCAGATCGCGTGCGTTCGCGCCGAACCAGGTGAGGACGGCCGAGTGCAGCCCGGCGGCGGAGGCGGCGGATGCCGAAGTCCCGGCGGACTCAGCGGACTCAGCGGCCTCCGCAGATTCAGCGGCCCCGGCGGTCTCAGCGGTCTGGGAGGTCTCAGCAGTCTGAGGGGTCTCAGCGGTCTCGGTGGTCTCAGTGGTTGCAGTCATGGCACACCAATCCTCTCAGCTCGGGGCACCCGGCCCCATGAACCGGGCCGCCACGCTGATGTCGCTCGACCGGGCCGTCTCCACCAGCGACCGTACGGGCCTGGTCAGCCACTCGGACGCGAGCAGTGCGATGAGGGCACCCAGGATCAGCCCGACGATCACGTCATGCGGATAGTGCACACCGACGAAGACCCGCGAGAACGCCATCAGCAACGCCACCGGCACGGTCAGCCAGACCAGCCGCACCATGGCCAGCGAGAGACCGACCGCCGCGGCCGCCGCGATGATCGAGTGGTTGCTGGGGAAGGACCAGTCGCCCTGCGCCGGGCAGTCGATGAGCGGTTTCATCGCCCCGGCGACGGCCCGGCACGGGCGGTCCTCGTGGATCACCGTCTTCAGCACCTCACTGAGGACGTACGCGATCGCGGTGCCCAGCGGGGCGAGCAGCGCCAGCGTCATCGCCTGTGCCGACGCCGTACGCGCCCGCCACCACACGACGACGAACAGTACGGCGAAGAGCAGCAGTCCGCCCTCGGTCCACAGCTCCATGAGCTGCTGCACCCAGGAGGGCGTGGAGTGGGCGAATTCGAGGATGTTTCGGTAGAGCTCGGAAGAACTGTCCATGGTGACGGACAGTATGAATCATCCAGGAGCAGTGACCGCGAGCGATCTTGGCGGCTCCAGGCGGCATGTGACGGGGGCACCCGGCGCGGTCTGCGGAATGATGATCCGTAAAAGTTGTACGGACGGCGGCGGGTGGGGCCTGAGTTGGGTCTGATCTCTCGTACAGTTTGCGCCGTGGGATCTATGCGCAATCCGGTCGGGCCGCTTCCCTCCTCCATCTACTGGCGACGGAGGGCAGTAGCGGCGACTCTGGTTGCGCTGCTCGCCCTGCTCGTCGTGTGGATGCTCACATCGGGCGGCGGCGGAAAGCACGGCAGTCCGGGCGCTAAGGGGGCGGGCCCCGCGCCCTCGATCACCCCGGGCCCGTCCGGTACGGGTCCCGCGATCAGCCAAGCGCCGGGCGGCAGCGGTGGTTCGGGCGGCTCCGGCGGCTCGGGTTCGTCATCCGGATCGGACGGCGGCTCGGGATCGGGCTCCGGTTCCGGCGAGTCCGACGACGGGAGCGGCGGGTCCGGCGGTACGGGCCCGGGCGGCGGCGACGGTGCCAACGGATCGGGCGGCGGCGGCGGTTCGGACGCGAGTACCGGAGGAACCAGCGAAGGGGCGCGGGTCCCCGCGGGCTCCAGCCTCCCCGACTGCACTGCGGGAGCGGTCAAGTTGACGCTGCACAACCCCAAGAACAGCTACCCGCCGGGCGAGAAGCTGAAGTTCGACCTGATCGCCAAGAACACCTCGGGGACGGCCTGCAAGGTCAACTTCGGTCCCAAGGCCACTGTGTTCACCATCACATCGACCACGGACGATCATGTCGTCTGGTCGTCCAAGGACTGCCCGAAGGACGGAGCGTCCCTGCTCATCCAGGTCCCGGCCAACAGCACCATCAAGCACACCGTGGAGTGGGACCGCAAGAAGTCGGCCCCGAAGTGCACGAAGCCCGGTCCGCAGACGGCGGGAGCCGGCACATACCTGGTCGAGGCGAAGGCCCCGGGGATGCCGCTGAAGCGGACATCGGTGGTCCTGGCGAAGGACTGAGCGCAGACGGGGCTGAACCCAGGAGGGGCTGCACCGGTCGGCGGAACCAGCCCGTCCGGACACCCTCAACCCCGTCCGGGCACCCTCAACCCCGTCCGGGCACCCTCAACCCCGTCCGGACACCCTCACCCCCTCCGGGCATCATCCTCAAGCCCGTCCGGGCTTCCTCAAGCCCCTCCTGGGGGCACCTCTCAGCGTCAGCTGGGGGAGATTGAGGAGCGGGGTCCGGGGCGGAGCCCCGAAAGCCCTGGACGTGCGGCCTCTGGACGTACCGTCAGCCCCTAGACGTACCGCTCCAGGATCGAGGACTCCGCAAGCCGCGAAAGCCCCTCCCGGACGCTCCGCGCCCGCGCCTCCCCGACCCCGTCCACCGTCTGCAGATCGTCCACGCTCGCGGCGAGCAGCTTCTGCAGCCCGCCGAAGTGCTCGACCAGCCGCTCGATGATCGCCCCGGGCAGCCTCGGCACCTTGGCCAGCAGCCGGTAACCGCGCGGCGACACCGCCGAGTCGAGCGTCTCCGGAGAGCCGCTGTACCCCAGCGCCCTTGCCACCACCGGCAGTTCGAGCAGCTCCGTGTGGCTGAGCGTGTTCAGGTCGACCAGCGCGTCGGCGACCGTACGCGAACGCTGTGGGCCCTTCCCCGAGACGGCCCTGGGAGAGGTCGGCTCGGGCACGTAGTCCCTGACCACCAGCTCCCGCTCCGGCTCGACCCCCGCGATCAGCTCGTCCAGCTGCAAGGAGAGCAGCCGGCCGTCGGTGCCCAGCTCCACCACGTACTCGGCGATCTCGGTGGCGATCCGCCGGACCATCTCCAGGCGCTGCGCGACCGCCGTCACGTCCCGCACCGTCACCAGGTCCTCGATCTCCAGCGCGGAGAGCGTGCCGGCGACCTCGTCGAGGCGGAGCTTGTACCGCTCCAGCGTGGCCAGCGCCTGGTTGGCGCGGGAGAGGATCGCCGCCGACTCCTCCAGGACCCGGCGCTCGCCGTCCACGTACAGCGCGATCAGATGCATCGACTGCGATACGGAGACGACCGGGAAGCCGCACTGCTTGGAGACCCGGTCGGCCGTGCGGTGGCGGGTGCCGGTCTCCTCGGTGGGGATCGACGCGTCGGGCACGAGCTGGACGCCGGCCCGCAGGATCTTGGTCAGATCCTTGTCGAGGATCAGCGCGCCGTCGAGCTTGCACAGCTCCCGCAGCCGGGTCGCGGCGAACTCCACGTCCATGACGAAACCGCCGGTGCACATGGCCTCGACGCTCTTGTCCATGCCCAGGACGATCAGACCGCCGGTGTTCCCGCGGAGGATGCGCTCCAGGCCGTCACGGAGCGCGGTACCGGGCGCGACAGCGCTCAGCGTGGCACGCATCAGCGCTTCATTGCCGGACGAGCTCCCGCCGGACCTCCCGGGTGCTGCTCGGTCATTGGCTGCCACTGCGCTCCTCCGGCTCGTACGGACAGGCGAGACCAGGGCAAAGTCTACCGGCGCGCTCACTCGTCCTGAGGAGCGCGGGCCCTCGGACGGCGCGGGAGGGCCCGCAGCGCGTCCCCCATGTCCGCCACCTCGATCACCTTCATCCCCGCGGGGACCTTCCCCGGATCGGTCGGTACGAGGGCGTGGGTGAAGCCGAGCCGGTGCGCCTCGGCGAGCCTGCGCTGCACACCGGTGACCCTTCTGACCTCGCCCGCGAGGCCCACTTCGCCGATCGCCACCAGGTTCTTCGGGAGCGGCACGTCCCCGGCGGCGGAGGCCAGGGCCAGGGCGACGGCCAGGTCGGCGGCCGGCTCGGTGAGCCTCACACCGCCGACCGTCGCCGTGTAGATGTCGCGCTTGCCGAGCGCGCTGATCCTGCCGCGCTGTTCGAGGACGGCGAGCATCATCGAGACCCGGGAGGTCTCAAGACCGGACGTGGTGCGCCGGGGCGAGGGGATCTGCGAGTCCACCGTGAGCGCCTGGACCTCGGCGACCAGCGGGCGCTTGCCCTCCAGGGTGACCGTCAGACAGGTCCCGGGCACCGGCTCGTCACGGCGCGTCAGGAACAGCCCGCTCGGGTCGGTGAGTCCGGTGATGCCCTCGTCGTGCAGCTCGAAACAGCCGACCTCGTCGGTCGCCCCGTATCTGTTCTTGACGCCGCGCACCAGCCGCAGCCGGGCGTGCCGGTCGCCCTCGAAGGAGAGCACGACGTCCACCAGGTGCTCCAGCAGACGGGGCCCGGCGATGGAGCCCTCCTTGGTGACATGCCCGACGAGCAGCGTGGACATCCCGCGCTCCTTGGAGGCGCGGATCAGCGCGCCCGCCACCTCGCGCACCTGGGCCATACCGCCGGGCGCGCCGTCCAGTTCGGACGAGGCCACCGTCTGTACGGAGTCCAGGACCAGCAGCGACGGCTTCACCGCGTCGAGATGGCCGAGCACAGCGGCGAGATCCGTCTCGGCGGCCAGATAGAGATGGTCGTGGATCGCGCGGATCCGGTCGGCGCGCAGTCTGACCTGGCTGGCGGACTCCTCGGCCGTCACATAGAGCGTGCGGTGGTCGGAGCCCGCCGCCTTCGCCGCGACATCGAGCAGCAGGGTGGACTTGCCGACGCCCGGCTCCCCGGCGAGCAGCACCACGGCGCCGGGCACCAGACCGCCGCCGAGCACCCGGTCCAGCTCGGCGACCCCGGTCGAACGCGCCGTCGCCGTCCTGCTGTCCACCTGCCCGATGGGGACGGCGGCGCTGCTGACCGGACCGGCCGCCGTCGTCCGCACGGCGGGCCCGCCGCCCTGCTCCTCGACCGTCCCCCACGTCTGGCACTCGGGGCAGCGGCCCAGCCACTTGGCCGTCGTGTACCCGCACTCGGTGCAGCGGTAGGACGGCCGTTCTCTGGTCTTCGCTCGGGTGGCCATGGCGCCACCGTAACCGGCCGCACCGACAGCGGACATACGGCTCCTGGGCAGCGGGCGGGCAGCAGGCGGACAGCGGACCGGTGGCCGGCGCGCGGCTGAGGCGAGGCCCGGTGATCCGTCATCGGAATCGGGGATTCCTGTCCCCTTTTGAGGGATACGTTCACCCGTAAGGATTAAATGCCCTCAAGAGGTGCTAGGAGGCAGCTATGAGCGGCCTACCGTCGGCCGGGTGACGAGCAGCAGGCTGGAGAATCCGACGCACACCACCGGCGCACACCGGGCGCACCGGCGAGCCCCCCGCCCGGCGGAACAGCGGCCGCCGGTCCGTTACGAGGCATATCTGGACGGTCTTTTCACCTACTGCCTCTCCGTCCTGTGCGACCACGCGGAGGCCACCGCCGTACTCGGCGAGGTGCTGGCCGTGGCGGAACGCCAGTTCAGCCGCTGCCCCTCGGGCGAACAGAGCCGCCGTGCCTGGCTCTACGCCCTCGCGCGCTGGGCCTGCCTGCGCAAACTCACCGAGCAGAAGCGGCTGCGGCCCGGTGCGCACGCCGGGCGCACGCCGGAGCCCGGGCCGGCGCCCGCCCCCGAGCAGCCCGGCGACGCCGAGGCCGCCGAGCGGCGGCGCCGCGATCTCGCCGCCCTCGCCTGGCCGGAGGCCGCCGGTACCACCCCCGAGCAGCGCGAGGCGCTGGAGCTCGCGGTGCGCCACGGCCTCGGCCCGCGTGAAGTCGCCGCCGTACTGGGCCTGGAGCACGCCGCGGCCCGTGAGCTGCTGGCCGCCGGAGCCTGCGAGGTCGAGCGGACCCGTGCGGCCCTCGCCGTCGTCGAGACCGGCAACTGCCCGAGCGTCGCCCGGCTCACCGGCGACCACCGGGTCCTGCTCTCCTCGGCGCTCCGCCGCGAACTCGTCCGGCACGTCGACGACTGCCCGCGCTGCCGCCGGGTCGCCGAGCGGGCCGGAGCAGCGGGCCCCTGGCCCGGCTCCACCGTCACACCCGCCACCCCGGCGGCCCTGCCGCTGGTCGTGGCGGAACGATCCGCCGCGTACACCGCGATGCTGCACGCCCCACGCGGCCATGCCCCGCGCTTCGGCCGCAGCGGATTCCCGATGGACCCGAAGGACCGCGCGGCCCGCCGGGACCGGCTGCGTTCGCGCGCCGTGACGACCACCGTCGTCGCGACCGTCGTGGCCGCTCCGGTGCTCGCGCTGTGGGTGGCGTACCGGCATGCGCCCTCCACCGGGGAGGGACACGGCGGCTCGGTGACGTCGAGTGAGGCAGAAGGGAAGGGCGACAACAGCGCGAGCCCGTACGACCACTACGAGAACGCGGGCAACGCCCGCAGCCAGCACACCCCCTTCGCCGACGACAGCAGCTCGCCGGACGTCTCCGTCGAGGTCATCAGCCCGGACGCGGCCCACGGGAAGACGGCAGGCGGTGCGGTGGCCGCCGGCGGCCTCACCGTCACGGCCCGCTCCTCCGGCGGCCGCACCTCGATCACCCTGACCAACGGCGGAGACCGCCCGCTCTCCTGGTCGGCCACCAGAAGCGCGCCCTGGCTCTACCTCAGCAGCTCGTCGGGTGTCCTGTCGCCGGGCGGCTCGACCACGGTCCGGGTGTACGTCGACCACCGAGGCGAACCGTCAGGCGCCTGGTCGGCCCGGATCGCCTTCGACCCGTCGGGCGCCGTCGTCTCGATGCGCGGGTACGGGTGGAGCGACGGCGGCCAGGGGCACGGCCACGGACACGGCCATGGGCACGGTCATCACGGCCACGGCAGCCCGACCCCGTCGAACGGTCCGACGACAGGCCCGGCTCCTACGGGCCGCCCGACACCCACTCCGACCGGTTCGGACCCGACACCCAGCCCGACGCCGACCGAGTCGGACTCCCCGACGACACCACCGCCGTCGTCCCCTGACACGCCCTCGCCGTCGTGACGGAGCAGCGCCAACCGGCAAGCCCCGCCCACAGGGCCGGGCTGGTCGCTCCCGCAGGGCCGGCCAAGGCGTAACAGACAAGGCGTACTGGACGGGCCGTCCACGGCAAGCCGTAAGAGGCCGGTCCCGCCCTACCGCGGGTCGGCCGGGTGCGGAGCCATCGGCAGCAGCGCGGCGACCCGCTCCTCGCACAGCTCCACCAGCCGCTCGTAGGCCGGTGCGCCCATCAGCTCGATCAGCTCCGGCCGGTACGTCACATAGACCGGGTCGCCCGCGCCGTGCGCGGACGTCGCCGACGTGCACCACCAGTGCAGATCGTGGCCCCCGGGACCCCAGCCGCGCCGGTCGTACTCGCCGATGGAGATCTGGAGCACCCGCGACTCGTCCGGCCGGTCGATCCACTCGTACGTCCTGCGGACCGGCAGCTGCCAGCAGACGTCCGGCTTCGTCTCCAGCGGCTCCTTGCCCTCGCGCAGCGCCAGGATGTGCAGCGAGCACCCCGCGCCGCCCGCGAACCCGGGCCGGTTCTGGAAGATGCAGGAACCCTTCCAGCGGCGGGTCTGGCGCTCGCCGTCCTCGTCGAGCTGCACCCAGCCCGAGTCCGTACCCACGTCGTGGAACTGCCAGAGCTCCGGCGTCAGCCGCGCCACATGGCCGGCCACCCGCTCCTCGTCCTCCTCGTCCGAGAAGTGCGCGCCCAGCGTGCAGCAGCCGTCGTCGGCGCGGCCGGCCTCGATGCCCTGGCAACCGCTGCCGAAGATGCAGGTCCACCGTGAGGTGAGCCAGGTCAGGTCGCAGCGGAAGACCTGTTCGTCGTCGGCCGGGTCCGGGAACTCGACCCAGGCGCGGGCGAAATCCAGGCCCTGCTCGTCACTCTTCGGCTTCGGCTGCCCGGCGATTTTGCCCGGCTTCGCCTTTTTCGTCTTCGGCACATCACCCAGCGTACGGGGACACCGCGCCCATCGGCCCGAACGGCCACCCGCTCGGCCCGACGGGATACCCACGTGGCCCGCAGGGATACCCACATGGCCCGAAGGGACACCCGCTCGCGCCTGCCCAGTAGCGTTCCGCCCATGAGACTCGGAGTCCTCGACGTCGGTTCGAACACCGTTCACCTGCTGGTGGTCGACGCCCACCCCGGCGCCCGCCCGCTGCCCGCGCACTCGCACAAGGTGGGGCTGCGCCTGGCCGAACTGCTCGACGGCGAGGGCGCGATCGGGCCCGACGGCGTGGACCGGCTGGTCGCCACCGTCGGTGACGCCCTCCAGGCCGCCGAGGACAAGGGCGCCGAGAGCGTCCTGTCGTTCGCCACGTCGGCGGTGCGCGAGGCCGCCAACGCCGACCATGTCCTCACCCGGGTGCGCGACGAGACCGGTGTCGACCTCCAGGTCCTCACCGGCGCCGACGAGGCCCGGCTCACCTTCCTCGCGGCCCGCCGCTGGTGCGGCTGGTCCGCGGGGCGGCTCCTGCTGCTCGACATCGGCGGCGGCTCACTGGAGATCGCGTACGGCATCGACGAGGACCCCGACGCGGCCGTGTCGCTGCCGCTGGGCGCCGGCCGGCTGACCCAGTCCTGGCTGCCGGGCGATCCGCCGGACCCGCGGGACGTCAGGGCGCTGCGCCGCCATGTCCGCGCGGAGATCGCCAGAACCGTGGGGGAGTTCACCCGCTTCGGCAGGCCGGACCGGGTGGTCGCGACCTCCAAGACCTTCAAGCAGCTGTCGCGCATCGCGGGCGCCGCACGCTCCGCCGACGGCCCTTACGTACCGCGTGGCCTGAGCCGTAAGTCGCTTGAGGAGTGGGTCCCCAGGCTCGCCGCGATGACCTCGGCCGAGCGCGCCCGGCTGCCCGGGGTCTCCGCGGACCGCGCCTCCCAGCTGCTCGCGGGCGCGCTGGTCGCGGAGGGCGCGATGGACCTGCTCGGCGCCGAGGAGCTGGAGATCTGCCCCTGGGCGTTGCGCGAGGGGGTCATCCTGCGCCGCCTCGACCATCTGCCGGTCCGATAGGCCGTCGCCCGGCTCCGGTCGGGCCCTCGCCCCGCTCTGGTCAGGCCCCGGTCAGGCCCCCGCCCGGCCCCGGTCAGCAGGCCCCGTCAGGTCTGGTCCGCTCCGCTGGGCCCCGGCCGTGACCCCGGTCCCGGTCCCGATCCCGGTTCCGGCCCGGATCCCGCACGGGCGACCGCGGACCCGGCCCGTACGCTGTCTTGCGTGGCAGAACCAGTGCGCATCCCGGATGCGAAGGTCGCGCTGTCCACGGCCTCCGTGTATCCGGAGTCGACGGCGACGGCCTTCGAGATCGCCGCGCGCCTCGGCTACGACGGTGTCGAGGTCATGGTGTGGACGGACCCCGTCAGCCAGGACGTCGAGGCCCTGCGCAGACTCTCCGACCACTACCGCATGCCGGTCCTCGCCGTACACGCGCCATGTCTGCTGATCACCCAGCGGGTCTGGTCGACCGACCCCTGGACCAAACTCCAGCGCGCCAGGTCCGCCGCCGAACGGCTCGGCGCCTCCACGGTCGTCGTCCATCCGCCCTTCCGCTGGCAGCGCAATTACGCACGTGAATTCGTGGACGGCATCTGGCGGATGGCCGACGAGACCGATGTGCGCTTCGCCGTGGAGAACATGTACCCGTGGCGCTACCGGGACCGCGAGATGCTCGCGTACGCCCCCGACTGGGACGTCACCCACGACGACTACCGCCACTTCACGGCCGACCTCTCGCACACCGCCACCGCCCGCACCGACGCCATGGCGATGATCGGCCGGATGGGAAAGCGGCTGGCCCATGTGCACCTGGCGGACGGCCGCGGCTCCGGCAAGGACGAGCACCTGGTGCCGGGCCGTGGTACGCAGCCCTGCGCCGAGCTGCTGGAGGGGCTCGCGGGCAGCGGCTTCGACGGCCATGTCGTCATCGAGGTCAACACCCGCCGCGCGATGTCCACCGCGGAGCGCGAGGCGGACCTGGCGGAGGCCCTCGCCTTCACCCGCCTCCATCTGGCCACCCGGACGCGCCACCCCTGACCGGCCCGTCACGGATCCGGCCACCCCTGACCGGCCCGCGACAGGAGCCGGCCACCGCACGACCGGACCCGCGATGCTGCGGCCCCCGATCCCGTCATCCGGACGACGTGTCCGGATCTTGGAGGGCAGGCGTACGCTCGACGGCAGTCACATCTGTCTAAGGAGCGAGCCACGATGCCCGAGCTGAGGTCCCGCACAGTCACCCACGGCCGCAATATGGCGGGCGCCCGTGCCCTCATGCGAGCCTCGGGGGTAGCGAGCGCGGACATCGGTAAGCCGATCATCGCGGTGGCGAACTCGTTCACGGAGTTCGTGCCGGGCCACACCCACCTCCAGCCGGTCGGCCGGATCGTCTCCGAGGCGATCAAGGCGGCGGGCGCGGTGCCGCGCGAGTTCAACACGATCGCGGTCGACGACGGTATCGCGATGGGTCATGGCGGGATGCTCTACAGCCTCCCCTCGCGTGACCTGATCGCGGACAGTGTCGAGTACATGGTCGAGGCGCACTGCGCGGACGCCCTGATCTGCATCTCGAACTGCGACAAGATCACTCCGGGCATGCTGAACGCGGCGATGCGTCTCAACATCCCGACGGTCTTCGTCTCCGGCGGTCCGATGGAGGCCGGCCGGGCGACGCTGGTCGACGGTACGGTCCGCAAGCTGGACCTGATCAACGCGATCAGCGACGCGGTGAACGAGGACGTCTCGGACGAGGACATCCTGCGGATCGAGGAGAACGCCTGCCCGACCTGCGGCAGCTGTTCGGGCATGTTCACGGCCAACTCGATGAACTGCCTGACCGAGGCGCTCGGCCTGGCGCTGCCGGGCAACGGCTCGGTGCTGGCCACGCACACGGCCCGCAAGGCGCTGTACGAGAACGCGGGCCGTACGGTCGTGGAGATCGCGAAGCGCTACTACGAGCAGGACGACGAGACCGTACTGCCGCGCTCCATCGGCACCCGTGCCGCCTTCGACAACGCGATGGCGCTCGACATCTCGATGGGCGGCTCGACCAACACGATCCTGCATCTGCTGGCGGCCGCGCAGGAGGCCGAACTGCCCTACGGACTCGCCGAGATGGACGAGGTCTCGCGCCGGGTCCCGTGCCTGTCCAAGGTCGCGCCGAATGTCGCCCCCGGTGGTACGTACTACATGGAGGACGTGCACCGGGCCGGCGGTATCCCCGCGATCCTGGGGGAGCTGTACCGGGGCGGGATGCTCAACGAGGACGTCCACTCGGTCCACTCGCCGTCGCTGGCGGACTGGCTGAAGACCTGGGACGTGCGCGGTGGTTCACCCTCGGCCGAGGCAGTCGAGCTGTGGCACGCGGCCCCCGGCTGTGTCCGCTCCGCAGAGGCGTTCTCACAGTCCGAGCGGTGGGAGAGCCTGGACACCGACGCGGCGGGCGGCTGCATCCGCGACGCGGAGCACGCGTACTCCAAGGACGGCGGTCTCGCGGTCCTCAAGGGCAATCTGGCGGTCGACGGCTGTGTCGTGAAGACGGCGGGTGTCGATGAGTCGATCTGGAACTTCGAGGGCCCGGCCGTGGTCTGCGAGTCCCAGGAGGAGGCCGTCGACAAGATCCTCCGCAAGGAGATCACCGCGGGCGATGTCGTCGTAATCCGCTACGAGGGCCCCAAGGGCGGCCCCGGCATGCAGGAGATGCTCTACCCGACGTCGTTCCTCAAGGGCCGTGGCCTCGGCAAGGTCTGCGCGCTGGTCACCGACGGGCGCTTCTCGGGCGGTACGTCGGGTCTGTCGATCGGCCACGCCTCGCCGGAGGCGGCCGCGGGCGGCACGATCGCGCTGGTCGAGGACGGCGACCGGATCCGTATCGCGATCCCGGACCGCTCGATCGAACTCCTGGTCTCCGATGAGGAGCTGGAGACACGCCGGGCCGCGCTGAAGGGTGTGTACGCCCCGAAGAACCGTGACCGCAAGGTCTCGCAGGCGCTGAAGGCGTACGCGGCGATGGCGACCAGCGCCGACCGCGGAGCCGTCCGCGACGTGACGAAGCTCGGCTGACCACCGCACCACCCGTCACGTCCGACCCTTCCGACCCGCACCACCCACCACTTCCGACCCGTCCGACCCACCACGTCCGACCGTCCGGCCCGGGCCCACACCACTCCCTCACGGTGTGTGTCCGGGCCGTTGCGTTACGCTGCCCCCTTCCCTGTAATCCCCTGCAATGGCCACAATTGGGGGCACTTTGCGTCACTCCATCCAGAGGTTGGCCGTCATCGCGGCAGCCGTCGGCGCCTTCGCGGCGACCGGCCTCCTCCCGGCGACCGCGGCACCGGCACCCGCTGCGGCACCGGCACCCGCCGCGGCCCCGGCACCGGCACATGCCGTGACCGCGGCACCCGCTCCGGCCCAGGCAGCGACACCCGCGAGCATCTGCGGATCCGGCTACCGGCAGACCGACTCCCACACCTTCACCAACGGGCGGGTCGAATTCGCCCGCGTCCATCTCCTCTACAACGCGAGAACCGGCTACAACTGCGTCGTAACCGACCACAGCCGCGCCACCGCCCGTATGTCCCTGCCGACCGGGGCGTGGATCGACGTCCGGGGCGACGGCCGGGGCCGGGCCGAGGACCAGGGCCGGTACTCCTCGTACGCGGGCCCGGTACGGTTCAGGGCTGCCCACACCTGCGTGCGATGGGGCGGCACGATCGAGGCCGGCGTCGGTACGTACACGTACACCAGCCCATGGGCCCACTGCGGCTGAACCGCAGACGCCGTCACCCGGGCCCGCAGCAGGCCCGCAGTACCCGACCACGCCCTCGACCGCCCCGGAGCCTCCGCGAAACCCGGTCGACGGACCACGGCGACCACTGCTACCTTCGCGGAGGCCGTGCAAGAGAACGAGGAGGTGGTACCCGTGAACGAATTCACATGGGTGCTCTCCTCCGGGTCACGGTAGGGCGACAGGTCGTCCGGGAGCGCTGTTTTCCGAGCTCTCCCGAAAGGCACGACCATGCATGTCACTTCTGAACAGCGCCTCGACGACGGCGTCATCGAGCGTGTATTCACCCTCGGCGAGATCCCCGGCATCCTGTGGACGCCCGCGTCCGCATCCGAAACCGCACCGGTGCCGCTGATCCTGCTCGGCCACCCCACACTCGGACTGCACAGGATGTACCCGCGACTGGCGGCGCGGGCCCGGCGCGCCGCGGCGGACGGCTTCGCCGCGGCCACCATCGAGCTCCCCGGGAGCGGCGACCGGCCCCGTTGGGCCGCCGCCGAGCAGGCCCGCGCCGCACTGCGCCGGGCGCGGGAGGCAGGCGAGCCGGTCGGCGACGAGATCGTCGACGCCCTCGTCCTCCCGCTGGTCGACAAGGCGGTCCCGGAATGGCAGGCCGCCCTGGACGCACTCCTGGCGCTGCCCGGGATCGGCGGCCCGGTCGGGTACTCGGGCGGAGTGATCTCCATCGGCATCCGGCTCGCCGTGGTCGAGCCACGCATCGTGGCCGCCGGCCTCTTCGCGGGGAGTCTCGTGCCACGCGCCATGTTCGACGAGGCCCGGCGGGTCACCATTCCCCTGCATGTCCTTCTGCAGTGGGACGACGAAGGGAACGACCGGCAGACGGCCCTGGACCTGTTCGACGCCTTCGGCTCCCGGGAGAAGTCCCTGCACGCCCACCTGGGCGGGCATACCGGCGTGCCGCGGTTCGCCGGAGAGGCCGCAGCCCAGTTCTTCACCCGGCATCTGCGCTAGCCACCTAGCCACCCAGCCACGGATCAGCCCCGCCGGCGGACACCGCCGCCGGACCCCAGCGGCCGTCCGCCGCACGGCGGCGGGGGATAATCGGGCCGTGAGCGACAACGGCGAGCACGGCAACGGCGAGCACCGCGACAACGGCGACGGCACCGCGAGGACCGCCGCTCCGGCCGACAGAGC